>NZ_KQ976354.1:5516456-5672996 GCF_000346485.2 Scytonema hofmannii PCC 7110 | reverse complement strand
CTCTCGGTCACCAATGGCGCGATCCTAAGTTCTAGCACCTACGGTCAGAAAAATGCAGGTAATGTAAACATTAACGTCCGCGATCTGGTCTCTTTTGATGGAATGGGTAGAAACGGACAACCCAGTGGTGCTTCCAGCCGGGTAGAAAAGGATGCCGGAGGTAATGGAGGTATTGTCAATATCACGACGGGGTCGCTTTCTATAACCAATGGCGCTAACTTGATCGTTAGCAGCTTCGGACAAGGAGATGCGGGCGATTTGATTATTAACGCCCGCAATACGATTCATCTGGACAACCAAAGCCGCATCGGAGCTACAACTATAGTGGGCAATAAGGGCAATATCTCTTTGCGCTCTCAAAACCTAGTGTTGCGTCGTTCAAGCAATATCACCACCAACGCCACTGGCACAGCTACGGGAGGCAATATCACCATTGATACCGATATCCTCCTCGCCCTGGAAAATAGCGATATCACTGCCAACGCTGATGTCGCCAGAGGAGGTCAGGTCAGAATCAATGCTCAAGGTATCTTTGGTACAAAATTCCGGAAACACGAAACCCCCCAAAGTGACATCACTGCCAGTTCTAACCTTGGGCCAGAATTTAGCGGCACCGTGGAAATGAACACACTCGATGTTAACCCCGCTCAGGGGTTAGTCAACTTGCCAGCTATACCAATTGATACTAAGGTGGCTCAGACCTGTCAATCGGGTGGAAGTCAAGCACAAAGCGAATTTATTATCACTGGACGCGGCGGCTTGCCCTCTAATCCGGGCGATGCCCTCAGCACTGACGCAGTTCAAGTAGATTTGATTACTCTAAACCCCAAAATTGATAAATCCTTGACTCCACCAGTTTCTACAAATCCCACTAACTCTACACTAGTTCGGATCGTGGAAGCGACTGGTTGGGTGATTGATACCAACGGCGATGTAATTCTGACAGCGAATGCACCTACTGTCACGCCTCATAGTTCCTGGCAGAAAACAGCGGATTGCCGTGCATTCAATCAACACCAGGGAAGTTAATCTAGCAAACTGCACTGTTCATTTTTAGCAAAGACACGACGTGAATAAGGGTAAAGACATGGCAAGAAAAAAATTCAGATTAGGTCAAATTAAACGCCTCTTGAGTGTACTGCTGTTTCTGGCTATGTTCTTGGGCGCGGGGTTATTGCCCCCCACTTTTGCACGTATGACAGCAGAAACCACCATTGTTCAAAGCTTGCCTGATGCCCAAAACTTGTTTGAACAAGGCAGAAAACTTTATGAAGCTGAACAGTTTGCTGAGGCAGCTGCAATATGGCAACAGGCTATCTCTGCGTTCAAAGCCAATGGCGATGAACTAAGACTTGCCATGACACTCGGCAATCTCTCATTAACTTATCAACAACTTGGACAGTGGACTCAAGCTGAAAGTGCGATTTCCAAGGCAATAGATTCGCTTCACGCCCAAAACCTTAATCTATTACAAACCTCACCAAATATAAACACAAAAGAGCATTCCCAAATTCTTGCTCAAGTTTTAGATATTCAAGGTCGCTTGCAATTGTCTTTATCTAAAGCTGAAGATGCTTTAAATACTTGGCGGCTCTCAGCTAACATTTACGAAAAAATAGGAGACAGTAAAGCAGTTATTCGTAACCGCATAAATCAAGCCCAAGCTTTGCAAGCCTTGGGGTTTTATCGTCAAGCCGAGAAAATATTAAGGGAAAGTACTCAGGTTCTGCAAAACCAACCCAACTCGCCTCTGAAAGTTGCAGGACTGCGTAGTCTTGGCAATGTCGTGCAAGTGACAGGTGATTTAAAAGCATCTCGGCAGATATTGCAACAAACTTTGGAAATAGCAAAAGCTTTACCACAGCCACAAGCAATAGGTGATATTCTACTCAGTCTCGGTAATACAGCCCGCGCCCAGCAGGACACCCAAGCTGCTATAGAGTTTTATCAACAGACTGCCAAAACTGCCACCTCAGCTACTACGCGCATCCAAGCTCAAGTCAATCACCTAAGACTCCAGGTGGACACCAAGCAATTCCAGGCTTTCCATGCATTGTCCTCCCAAATTCAAACTCAGCTTGCGGATTTACCAGTGAGTCGCACGGCAATCTCTGCTCGCATCAACTTTGCTCAGAGTTTGATGAAACTTCTGAGTCCTGAGTTCCGAGAACTGAAGATTACAGAGAAAGACTCAAAACTCATCACTCAGCAGTCAGCACGGTTATTAGCGACTGCTATTGAGCAAGCGAGAGGGCTGCAAGATAAACGCACAGAATCCTATGCTCTTGGTGTCCTGGGTGGACTGTATGAACAAACCCAGCAGAGGTCTGATGCACAAAACCTTACCCAGCAAGCCTTGCTGATGGCTCAAGCTATTGATGCTAAGGACATTGCCTATCGATGGCAATGGCAGCTGGGACGTTTGCTGAAAGCTAAGAAAGATATGAGAGGAGCGATCGCATCTTACAATGAAGCAGTCAATACCCTCCAGTCTCTGCGCTACGATTTAGTTGCCGTCAATCCAGAGGTGAAATTTTCCTTTCGGGATGAAGTCGAACCTGTATATCGAGAACTAGTACAGTTACTTTTGCAACCAGGGGCAAATTCCCAACCCAGTCCAGAAAATATCCAAAAAGCGAGCGAAACAATAGAATTGCTACAAGTGGCAGAACTTGACAACTTTTTTCGCAACACCTGTTTGAATGCTAGGATTCAAAGTAAAAAAGAAGACCAAATAACGGCAGCAGTTATCTATCCTTTTATTTTGCCAGACCGACTGGAGGTCATCCTCCAGTTACCGCAAAAGCCTCCACGGCACTACGCTACCTTTGTAGGTAAAGAGGAAGTGCAAAGTACTTTAAAACAACTACAGGAAAATTTAACAAAGCCCCACACACTGCGACAGGTTCAGTCCTTGTCCCAAAAGGTCTACAACTGGTTAATTAAACCGGCTTCAGCTGACTTGGCTGACAGTAATACCCCGACTTTGGTGTTTGTGCTGGATGGTTGGTTGCGGAATATCCCGATGGCGGCTCTCTACGACGGCAAACAGTATCTGATAGAGAAGTATAGCATTGCACTGACCCCCGGTCTGCAACTGATTGAACCCAAACCATTGCAGCAAGAATTAAAGACAATAGCCGCAGGATTATCTGAACCACGTTCCGGATTTTCTGCACTCCCCAACGTCAAGCGTGAATTAGAGGAAATCCGCTCTCAAGTACCTAGCAGCATACTTCTTAATCAAGAATTTACCAGCAAGGCGTTGCAAAACCGAATTAATTCTCTACCTTTCCCAGTCGTTCATCTTGCAACTCACGGTCAGTTTAGCTCCACACCGGAGGAGACATTTATTGTCGCTTGGGATGACCGCATTTATGTCAAGGAGTTCAATAAGTTAGTGCGAACTATAGAGCAAAACAGACCCGAAGCGATTGAATTGCTTATCCTGAGTGCTTGTCAAACAGCTGCAGGCGATGAGCGGGCTGGGCTGGGAATAGCTGGTGTTGCTTTTCAGGCGGGAGCACGCAGTACCATTGCTTCTCTGTGGAACTTGGATGATGAGTCCACCGCTGTGTTGATGAGTCAATTTTACCAAGAGTTAGCCAACAAAAAACTGACTAAAGCCGAAGCACTCCGTCGCGCCCAGTTAGCTCTTTTACAGAATCCTAAGTACAAACGTCCCAGGTATTGGGCACCCTACGTTCTGCTAGGGAATTGGCTGTGATACTATATCCGAGATCGACGCCAAGATGGCTTGTTAAGTTATTCCCGATGGCACTTTACCTAATAATTCCAGCGTCACAAGGGAGGGTAATACCTTCAAGATTACTGGAGGAACCCCAGCAGGTGGCAACTTGTTCCACAGTTTTAGGGAGTTTTCTGTTCCTACTGTCGGCACTGCTTTCTTTAATAACCCACCTTCCGCACCCTAAAGTGTCACACTACGAATTTTGGAGGTTTGAGGATTTGGTGTTGGCGATCGCCATCGATAATTTCCCCATATTTGTATAAAATAAAGCTTTTACCGTTAGTAAAAATACGAGAAAACCGATTGTGACAGTGGGGGGTGCGGAATGGGGGTTAATAATGCTGTGGATATTCAGAATATCATCAGTCGGGTGACGGGTGGGTGAGTATCTAATATTGATGGGCTAATTCGCGCTAATGGTAATGCCAACCTATTTTTAATTAATCCCAATGGGATTATTTTTGGGAAAAATGCCTCGTTGAACATTGGTGGTTCTTTTTTGGTTACTACGGCAAATAGCCTAAAATTTGCTGATGGTAAAGAGTTCAGTGCTACCACTCTCCAAACAACACCCAGAACAATTACCACTATACCAGAACGCATTGTAGAAGCTAGTGGTTGGATAATAAACAAAAAAGGGGAAATCGTCCTCATAGCAAGTGCTCCCACCGCCACGTCCCATAGTTCTTGGTTTACCTATCCGGATTGCAAAGCAAGTTAAAATTGTGCTTCACTGTAGATTTTTTAAGTTGCAGTAGACCTTAATATCAAAAGAAATTTCAACAGATCCATTAACGTCAGATTATTAGGTATAAATTGGACGTTTATCGTTCAAAAAAAATTTCAATAAGGTATTGATTTGACAGTTACAAAGGAATTCCAATCTTCAGCAATTGCTCTCGCAAATCTTGAGTGCCCTCAGTGGTAACTGACTTTACATAAAAGAGCGAACCTCCGCAGTTCGTATATTCAATAAATTGGCTAATATCCAAAGTTGCTTGCTATAAGTTTCACGGCAGAATTAGTTACCAGTTTTGATGAGATTGAGTGACCACAGGAAATTAGGCTCGAAGTTCGACTGCAAATCGCGAATAGTAATGCTGCAATTCTTGGTGCGATTGGTTCCTTTGAGAACACCCCAAGGCTTTACAGATTTGTGCCTGAGATTGGCCTGCATCTGTAAGCCGCATAATTTCAATGCGATGGCGATATTCTGGGCGTAAATCGCCTTCTAAACTCTTTAGTAAAAGCTTGATCTGAAAAAGTGTTAAGTAAAGACTCTAATTTTCTACAGCGATTTCTCCTGGTAGAACTTGCGGGACTGGAAGTTTGCCTGGGTACTCCCTGTAAACCTCCGCTTACTTATCAGAATCAAAAGTCCAGGAATTCCACAACTAGTTACAAAACTTCGCAATCATCGTGTGAATGGTCAGAAGTTAGACTTTTCGGGCGTTGTTGCTGTGACGGGGTAGAAGCAGCTAGAAAAAAGCGATCGTGAAATCAAAAGCATAGCTTCAGTATTAAGGTGGTAGATGGGAGTATTTTATTAGAACAAGATACTTTAATTTATCAAGATAAAAGTGCTTTTTGTTTTTGAATTTCAAAAGCTTAAATAATGAGAACATAAATTCTTTATTTATGCGCGATTAATTAGTTTTCAACTCTTGAATTTATAGGTTGAATCTCAGAATATTGAAATGGGATTAGACAATCTATCACTAATTCCACATCAACATCAATCTAAAATGAAGGAAAACGACGATGTTAAAAACCAAAGACTACTTCCAAAACCTTGAAGCAACTCCTGTCTTCCAAGAACTTGACGATGAGGTTGCTGCTACTTGTAGTGGAGGTAGAGTCGAGTATAACGGTCCTAACCCAGATGTGATCTTATATGAAAATAACTTCAGAGGTGGGAGACGACTGGGAATCAATGCAACAAATAGTGATGGTCCTACGGATCTCGGAAACAATGGCTTGGGTGTGTTCGGGAACTGGAATGACAAGACTTCCTCCATTGAAGTAGTAAGAGGAACATGGCAGGTATACATGCACACTGGCTTTAGACACCCATCCAGAGTCCTTACCCCAGGATATTACCCTGATGCCGGTGCAATTGGTCTTCCAAACGACTCAATAAGTTCCATTCGACGGGTAGGATAGCTCTAATCTTCGGGCAACTGTTCTGGAGAATTATCCCTAAATAGTCAAGCTGCCATGAATTTGACTTCTCTACATCCGTTCTAGGATTTTTGCTGAAACGGTGAAACTGCCTTAGAGCCTTCCATTTCTGAGGCAGTTTAGTATCTCACTCCCCTGCATAAAACACAGACATCACTCACTCTCCGAGAAATAGGTAGCAGATCAAAACAACAACTTTTGCAGCAAGTTTCTAAAATGATAGTTCCTTAAAGAACGACACAGAACAATTCACACTTAATTAGGAGAAAAAAGATGAAAGATAATCAGTATGAACAACTGTTCACAGAATTAACTCCTGTAGAAGCCGCTGTTGTTGAAGGAGGTAAGGATTTCAGAGGCACTCTTAATTTTGATGAAGATCAAAAAACAGGAAGGTTCAAAGTGTCACCCAATGCCACAATCAAGCTCTTTACCAACACCTACAACTCCGGAGGACGGTCAAGCGATAACCCAGACTTTTATGCAGCTATTAGAAATGTAGATACTAATAACAAGAATGAAAAGCTAGTCAGTGTTGGTGAAGATACCACTACATGGACTAACGTACGGGGAGGTACTTACGTAATTGACTTTAGAGATCGTGCTGATCGTATATATGTCGCTGGCGAAATAAAAGTTACCTACTCCTAACGCAGCGCCTTTGCTAAATACTCAAAAGTCAGATCGAACAAACTGATTAGATCAGTAGAACATTTACGGCGATCGAGACCTTCCCCTTGATCGCCTTCTCTCCAACAAAGGGAGATGTAACACATTTGTTGTTGATTGTTCTCAAAGATGCAATAAGCGTCCCATTTCAAAAATCAACAACAGAGCTAGAACCAACAAAGCTAGATGGTTTGAGTTTTGACGATGAAATATCAAAGTGTCCTGCAACACAGTGAAGAAGACTGTGGTGCTGCTTGCCTTGCTACTGTTGCCAAACACTACGGCCGCACTTTTGCTATAGGTCGAGTGCGCGAAGCAGTTGGCACCGGGTCGCGGGGAACAACCCTATTGGGTTTGCGCCGAGGAGCCGAAGCTCTAGGATTTAATGCCCGTCAAGTTAAAGCTTCCCCGCAACTGCTCGACTCTTTACACAAAATCTCCCTGCCAGCCATTATACACTGGAAAGGCTATCACTGGGTTGTTTTCTACGGGCAAAAAGGGAAAAAATATGCACTTGCTGACCCAGGCATCGGAATCCGCTATCTCACCCGCTCTGAGTTAATGGCAGGTTGGGGCAATGGCATAATGCTGTTGTTAGAGCCAGACGACAGCCGCTTTTATCAACAACCAGAAGATAAAATAGGCGGCTTTGGACGTTATCTGGCGCGTGTTTTGCCTTATCGTGGCATTCTCATTCAGGCAATAGCAATCAACATCGCCATTGGACTCCTCTCCCTCGCTTCCCCGTTGATGATGCAGCTCCTTACCGATGACGTACTTGTGCGGGGAGACACTCAACTGCTTACAACTGTAGCAATTGGGGTGATCGTGATGAACTTAATCAGAAGTGCTATTGGATTGGTACAGTCTCACCTCATCGGTCACTTTGGTCAGCGGCTGCAATTAGGTTTAATCCTGGAATACGGGCGAAAACTTCTACACTTGCCCCTTGAGTATTTTGAAGGACGGCGCAGTGGCGAAGTCGTTAGCCGCATTGCTGATGTTAATGCCATCAATGCCCTAGTATCCCAAATTGTCCTCGGTTTACCCAGCCAATTTTTTATCGCCTTGGTTTCTTTGGGCTTTATGCTCTTCTATAGTTGGGAGCTTACTGTAGCTTCCTTTGCCGCCTTTGTTATTGTCACCTTCGTCAACCTGCTTTTCCTCCCCGCCTTACGTCAGAAAACTCGCAACATGATTGTCCTTGGTACAGAAAACCAAGGCTTTCTGGTGGAAACCTTTCGCGGGGTCCAGGTTCTCAAAACCACCTCTGCCACTGGGCAAGCTTGGCAAGAGTATCAGACCAATTTTGGTCGTCTCGCCAATTTAGGCTGGACTACAATGAAACTGGGACTTTACAGTGGCACACTCACTAGTCTTATTTCTACTTTCACTAGTATTGCTCTACTTTGGTTAGGTTCGTACTTGGTGATTAATCAAACCTTTTCCATTGGTCAGCTACTCGCATTTAGCGGTATGAGTGGTAACTTTCTCGGCTTCCTAGGTTCAGTCATCGGGTTAGTTGATGAGTTTATCACTGCCCAAATTGTTATCCAACGCTTGACAGAAGTCATTGACGCTACCCCAGAAGACGATAATGATGTCAAAAAGCCTTGGGCAGAAATTAAGGGCAATGCAGACATGACTTGCACGAATCTCAACTTCCACTATGCAGGTAGAGTTGACCAGCTGCAAGATTTTTCCCTAACTATCCCAGGTGGTCAAGTTATTGCTTTGATTGGTAAATCTGGTTGTGGCAAAAGTACTCTCGCCAAACTGATTGCGGGTTTATATTCTTCCCAGTCTGGCAATATTCGCTATGGTATGTACAACCAGCAAGACCTTTCTTTAGAATGTCTGCGACAACAGGTAGTGTTAGTCCCGCAAGAACCCCACTTCTGGAGTCGCTCAATTATCGACAACTTCCGCTTCAGTTATCCGAATATCACTTTTGAACAAATTGTTAAAGCTTGCCAAATAGCTGGTGCAGATGAGTTTATCAGTAAATTGCCCGATAAATATCAAACTGTTTTAGGAGAATTTGGTGCAAATCTTTCTGGAGGTCAAAAGCAAAGATTAGCGATCGCTAGGGCAATAATAACTGAGCCGCCCGTACTGATTTTAGATGAATCCACGGGCGCTCTCGACCCGGTAAGTGAAGCCGAAGTGCTAGATAAATTGCTATTTCATCGACAGGGCAAAACCACAATTATGATTAGTCATCGCCCCAAAGTTATTGGGCGAGCCAATTGGATTGTACTGCTTGAAGAAGGACGCTTGAAAATTCAAGGCACTCCAGAGGAACTGCGCCATCTTCCCGGCACACACTTAGACTTCCTAAATGATTTTTTCCTACCCAGCAATGGTTTGGTGTTGAAATCTTCACTAGCTGAATCCAACGGTAAATCCACTGCAGTGAGTAGATAATACTGATTTGAAAAATGATTCCTACAGATTGAAGTGGAGAAGTAGCTATTCACAAAGCTTTGGCAATCCAAAATCTAAAATCCAAAATGGTATAAGACTATCATGCTGAGTCACTCCAACTCCGAGTTTCTGCCCCCAATTCAAGAAAACGAATTTTTGCCACCAATTAGTCGTTGGACGACCTTCGGCGGATTGTTTATCCTTTGTGTTCTTGGATTAGCTTTTCCGGTTGCTGCTGTTGCCAAATATAAAGTCACTGTTAAAGGACAAGCTGTGGTTCGTCCGGCGGGTGAATTGCGGATTGTTCAGGCTGCAAGTGAAGGTCTGGTGATGCGCGTTTGGGTCAAAGAAAATCAAGCTATCAAAAAAGGCGATATCATTGCCAGTATCGATGACTCCCGCCTTCAAACCAAAAAAAGTCAACTGCAAAGCAATATCCACCAGTCTCGGTTACAACTGGTTCAAATTAATGCCCAGCTCGATGCTATCCATAGCCGAATTCGAGCCGAAACCGACCGGAGCAACCGCGTTATAGCTGCAGCTGAAGCTGAATTGAGCGGTCGCACTCGCGAGTATCAAGACAAAACAATTACCAGTATGACCGAGGTTCAAGAAGCTGAGGCGAACGTGAGAATGGCTCAGAAGGAATTGCAAAAAGCTTTTGCAGATTTAAGGTCAGATCGAGCAAAATTAGGGTCTACTCGTGCCACTCTCACAGCAGCTCAGTCAAAGCGAGACCGATATCAGAAAGTAGCTAAACAAGGAGCGCTTTCTGTGGATCAATTTGAGGAAGCACAACTGGCTGTTAATCAGCAACAACAAGCAGTTGAGTCACAAAAAGCAGCAATTGAGGCACAGAAACAAACAATTGAGCGCCTAAAACAAGCGGTTGTTGCTTCGGTTGCTAAACGGCAACAGGCAATGGCTGCCCTTAATCCCACTAACGCAGAAGTTGCGATCGCCACACAACGTATTGCCCAAGAAAAAGCTACAGGCAAAGCTAGCTTAGCCACATCAGATAAAGAACGCATCGCCCTTATCCAACAACGTATTGAAATTTACAAACAGCTTGAGCGCGATATCCGTGAACTCCAGCAAGTGAAAATCGACCTCAGCCAGACTGCCATCACTGCCACAGCGGATGGCATTATCTCTAAACTGAATCTGCGAAACCCCGGTCAAACTGTACGTGTTGGCGAGGAAATTGCTCAAATTGCCCCAAATGATGTCCCTTTAGTGGTTAAAGCATCTGTGGCATCTGAGGAAAAGAGTAAGTTAAAAGAAGGACAAAAAGTACTTTTGAGGGTTTCGGCTTGTCCTTATCCAGATTACGGCACTCTTAAAGGTAAGGTCACGGCGATTTCCCCAGATGCATTCACTCCTCAAGCTAATGGTGCAACTACAGCTGCTCCTACACCAACTACAACCCAAAAAGCAGCAGGTGTCGGCGCTTTTTACGAAGTGACAATTGAGCCAGAGAACCTTTCTTTACATCAAGGCGAAAAACAGTGTTCTGTCCAGTTGGGGATGCAAGGCACAGCCGATATTGTTTCTAGAGAAGAGACTGTACTGCAATTCTTTTTAAGGAAAGCAAGGCTAATCGCAGACCCTTAGCACGTAACCGCCAGAAAGTTGTCGAAGCTGAGGAACAACTAAAAGGCGAGGAAACGAAACTCCAAGAGCTTGAGGCTCTCGATCAAAGGGGCTTCATTCCCAAAAATGAACTTCGGACACAGGAAGAACAGGTTCGCCGTGCGAAAACTGCCCTGTGGGAGGCGAAGTTAACTGTCAGCAGCGATAAGCTGTTCCACATTTAGTTTGCAATAACAGCATTACCCTTGTTTTTAATTCTTCTTCCCCATTCAATTATGAGTTCTCCCTGATTTAACAACCTATCTAATAAATTTTTTAGTTCATCTACCGATTTAAATACTCGATGAGATATAACATTAATATTTTCTGTGTCAATTTTGGATTGTCACTCTCTGATAGAGCTTTTTGTAACCTTTATTTTTGTAATTGACTCAGGTATCCTTTGGCAGGCATAGCGGTAATTCACGAATTTATCTAATTTCCATTTTATGCAAATTAGATGTGGAACAGCTTATTATGTTAGATGTGCGAGATTTAATCCTTATGCGTAACGGCAGTGCGATTGCTACTACAGCTAGCAACAACGGCAGTGGTGGCAATACTTCCTGGCAGAGAATAGCTGATTGCCGTGCGTTCAAGCAACAGCCAGGGGGTTGATGAGCGCAAACTGCACTGTTCATTTTTAGCAAAGACGCGAACTTTCTTTATGAAGTACTAATGGTAAAATAGTAATTAGTGTTACCAGCTTGTGGTTGAATGCGTAAGTAGTAAGTACCAGGAGCTAATGAAATGAATTGCAATGAATCAAGAAGCTGTCTCGTTAATTCATCAATAGTAAGCTTGGTAGCAGTAGGTGAGATAATTCCAGAGTTTTTAGAACTGATAATTTGACCATTGCTGTCAAGTACTTCCTCAAGTACGCTCCTAGAGTAGCCATAATCACTTATAATTACATCGCTAGCTTGATTTAAATCAAATCTATAATAGTCGCTAGTATCACCCAAGCCAACGGATTCATATACGCGAGTTTCAAGTGAACTGATGGGAAGTTGGCGAGCAGTACTTAAGGTGTTTCCCGCATAGTCAATAGTCGCAGAGCGTCCTTCATACAGACCATAAGACTGAAAGTGTTCCAGTAAGTAGATACCTTTTAAAGAAGCTAAGTCGGGGTTATTTGCTTTGTAGTAGCCAGCATCAAAAAAGAGTGAAGACTTACGCCCTTCATTCAAACCATAAATTTCAAAATGCTCCAACAGTTGCCTATTATTAAAAGATGCCAAGTCACTGTTGTTAGTACGGTAGTAGTTGATCTCGAAAAAGTTGGAAAACTGACGTCCTTCATTTAAACCATAGATCTCAAAGTGGTTCAAAAGTTGAGAAGAACTTAAGTTGTTGAGGTCAGAGTTAAATGTCTGATACTCTGTTAAACTGAAAATTGGAGAAAATCTCCGACTTTCTGTGACACCGTAGGTTCTTAAATGATTAAATAGTTGCTCATTGTTAAATGAAGCTAAATCACTATTTTTAGCGCGGTAATAGTTGAGGTCAACAAGTGGGGAAAAGCTGCGCCCCTCAGCTATCCCGGAATTTTCCAGATGAGTCAACAATTGGTTATTGTTGAAGTTGGAGAGGTCGGAATTGCTAGCCCGATAAAAATTCAAATCAATGAGTGGTGAGAAGCGACGACCTTCGTTAAGACCATAAGTCTGGAAGTGAGACAAGGCTTGAGCATTGGTCAAACCAGCTAAGTCGGAATTGGCAGCGCGATAAAAATTAGGATCGAACATATGAATGAAGGAATTAGTGGGTCTCAAGTTAACACCTGCTACTACTCAACTTGAGAGGTGCGAGTTTTACACAGAATTTTTCATTCTTTACAAAAATTTATTAACTTAATACTTGCAGGTTTGTTGCACGTTCCTCTAATTGAACCCAGTTGGGAAGCTCTCTGATTTACTCCGAGTTTTTTTGGGGTGATAATCCTAGCTCTTTCTCTTGTTTATCTTGAAGTTTCGTAAAGAAATCGTGGCTTTTGTGTAAAACTCCCATGCCTGAAACTGAGAATAAGGCAGAGGTTACTTCGACCATCAGTAAACCCATATTAGTGGTGTGACATAAACACAGGTTGAGCAACTGCTGTTTCCTAGAGGGGGATGCAATGTCCGAGATGAGTACTCGTTGGCGCTGGTTCTTAAGAATTGCGATATGTGGTACAAGCATTTTCTCTGCAAATTGTGCTCTTGCCCAAATTACGCCCGATAGCACTCTACCTAATAATTCCAGCGTTACAAGAGAGGGTAGCACCTTCAATATTACTGGAGGAACTCAAGCAGGAAGCAACTTGTTCCACAGCTTTGGGGAGTTTTCTGCTCCGAATGGCGGCACTGCTTTCTTCAATAATGCTGTGGATATTCAGAATATCATCAGTCGGGTAACGGGTAAGTCTATTTCTAATATTGATGGGTTGATCCGCGCTAATGGTACAGCTAACCTATTTCTGATTAACCCCAATGGGATTATTTTTGGACAGAATGCTCGTCTTGATATCGGCGGTTCTTTTTTAGCAAGTACGGCAAGTAGTCTAGAATTTTCAGATGGGTTTGAGTTCAATGCCACTTCTGGACAAACCACGTCCTTGCTGACTATAAGTGCGCCCATTGGTTTGCAATATGGGAGGAATCCAGGAGGAAATATTCTCAATCAATCCTCCGCATTCAATAGTAGTGGTGACCCCGTTGGTTTGCAGGTGCAGTCTGGTAAAACTTTGGCACTCGTAAGCAGTGAAGTGAATTTGGATGACGGAATTTTATTTGCACCTGGTGGTCGAGTTGAGTTGGGAGGATTGGTAGGAGAGGGAACAGTAGGGTTGAATGTGAATGGCAACAATTTAAGTTTAAGTTTTCCTGATAGTGTAGCCCGAGCAAATGTATCACTTACCAATGGATCTGAAGTTGATGTGACTGCCGGAGGTGGAGGTAATATTGTAGTCAATGCCCAGAACTTAAATATTTTAGGAGGAAGTAAGCTTCTTGCTGGTATAGGAGAAAGTTTAGGGTTAGTTGGCTCTGTTGCGGGAGATATTACGCTCAATGCTACAGGGGCAATCAAAATAGAGCAATCAAGTAGAATTGAAAACAATGTAAATCTTGATGCCACTGGTAATGGTGGTAGTATCAACATCCAAGGTAGGTCGCTCTCTATGACTGATGGCGCTAGGCTAAGAGCTAGCACCGTTGGACAGGGGAGTGCTGGCAGTATATCCATCCACGTTGAAGACGAGGTTTCTCTCTCAAGCCAAAGCTATATCGACAGTTCTGCAAACTATTTAGCCATGGGCAATGGTGGCAACATCCAAATCAAAGCTGGCTCGCTCACCATGAGTGAAGCGCAACTGAGTGCCAGCACGACTCGTTCTGAGAAAAGAGGCGTCCCCCCAGGCCAAGGGAATGGTGGTAACATATCCGTTCAGATTGAGGGCGCGGTCTCTCTCAAAGACAGCTCTATCGACAGCATTGTAGGTTCTAGAACTGTGGGCAATGGTGGTGACATCCATATTAAGGCTGGGTCGCTCACTATGGCTGATGAAGCTATTGTGACTGTCAGCACCGATGGAAGGGGGAATGCTGGTAACATATCCGTCCAGGTTGAGGACGAACTCTCTCTTACAACCAGCTACATCAACAGCTTTGTGAACTTTTTTGGTGAAAACTATAGAGCAGTGGGTGATGGTGGTGACATCCACATCGAGGCAGGGTCGCTCTTGATGACTGCTGATCCTCGTTTAAGAGTCAAGTCTGGAGCGCAAATAAGCTCTGGCACGTTTGGAACGGGAAATGCTGGCAACATATCGGTGCAGGTTAAAGACACTGTCTCTCTCTCTGGCTACAGCTATATCAGCAGCGGCGTAAGCTCTACAGCCAAGGGCGATGGTGGTGATATCCAGATTAAGGCTGGATCGCTTTTGATGACTGATGATACTGGGCTTAGTACCATAACCGATGGGCTGGGGGATGCTGGCAACATATCGGTGCAGGTTAAAGACGCAGTCTCTCTCACGGACAGCTCTATCGGTAGCCAAGTGGGCTTTTTTAAAGCAGAGGGCGATGGCGGCAACATCTATCTTGAGGCTGAGTCGCTCTTTATGACTGATGGCGCTCGATTGAACGCTAGCACCGTTGGACAGGGGGCGGCGGGAAATATTCAGATCAATGCATCTGATTCTGTCAGCATTTCTGGGGTTCAGCTAGATGGCTTACCATACTCTAGTGGGTTATTTACTAACACGGTTGAAACAGCTACTGGTCAAAGCGGTGATATCGTAATTAATACTGATGCCTTACGCATATCGGATAGAGCGCTTTTGAGTACACAAACTAGAAATGCCTTTCGTGGCGGGAATATCACTGTTAATGCCAAAACCCTTGAGGTTACTAGCGGTGGGCAACTTCTTACCACAGCCTTCAGCAGCGGAAAAGCAGGTGACATCACTGTCAATTCCACTGACAGCATCACTATCTCTGGTAGCGCTCCCACTCCTACCTTTGGAGATCAATTTGCTATATCTGACAGTAGGGACGTATTTTCAAATGATAGTCCTGCCAGTGGCTTGTTTGTTCGGGTTCAAGGTAATGAAGCTGCTAATGCAGGCGACATAAAAGTTACTGCTCGATCCATCCGTTTGGACAATAAAGGAACTCTCTCGGCTGAAACCACATTTGGTGAAGGTGGCAATATCATCCTCAATGTCAGAGATATTCTACTACTGCGTAACAACAGCAGCATCACTGCCACTGCTGGAACTGCACAGCAGGATGGTGGAAACGGTGGCAACATTACTATCAATGCCCCTAATGGCTTCATCGTTGCTAACCCTAATGGAAATAATGACATCACTGCTAATGCGTTTACTGGCAGTGGTGGGAAAATCACAATTAATGCTACTAATATTTTTGGAATTACACCTCTGAGTCGGCAAGAGCTTGAGAAGTTGCGTCCTGATTTAAACTCCAGTCAATTACTAACAAACGATATCACAGCAATTTCGCGAACGAACCCTTCTTTAAGTGGCACTATAGAACTCAACACACCCGATATCGACCCCAATAGTAGCTTAGTCAATTTGCCATCAGTACCAGTTGATACTGAAGTAGCACAAAGCTGTACTGCGGGTGGAACTGTAGCTAAGAGCCAATTTATCATCACTGGACGCGGCGGCTTACCTCCTAATGCGGGCGAGACCCTCAGCACTGATGCAGTACAAGTAGATTTAATTACTCTCAATTCTCGCAGTGATAACCGCAATAGTCCATCTGTTACCAGCAAAACAACTACCGCCATACCAGAACGGATTGTAGAAGCGACTGGTTGGATGCGAAACGAAAAAGGGGAAGTCGTCTTCATAGCACATTCTCCCATCACCACGCCTCAAAGTCCTTGGTTTACTCAACCGGATTGCAGGGCAAGTTAGTGTTGAACTTCACTGCTGATTTTCTAAGTTGCAGCACTCCACTTTTGGTTCAGTTGCCACATCACTCAAACCAACAGTTTGCAACAGCGCCGCCCAAGAAGTTTCTTGCGGTTGAGTGCGACGCAATTGGACAGCAGTACTCAGCGCCTCATACCAAATACCATTAGTACCATAAAGGGCTACGCGCTGACTTGGTGTCGCTTTTTCTAATTGAGTTTTCAGAGCAGAGTTCAGTTGCTCCCGTTTTACGTACCCTTCAACATCAGCAATAATTTTATTATCCTTCTTACAGTAGATGTTAAAATACCAACGATACTTCTTGCCAATTTCTAGAGGTACTGCTTTTGATGGCAAGCGAAGGCTAATCACTCCTGGTGCCCCCGTCAAAGCAACTTTGTATATATTCTGATTTTGTGCTTCATCTTCCAGCACAAATTCTCCATACGCAAAGGACGACGAATAAGGAACATAGAACCAAAAACTGGGACGCTCGGCAATCGTTGTTCCAAACACTAATTCTGACTTTGAATAAACAGGGGCTAAGGCTGTGAGCCGCTTTTGAGAAACAGAAGTCACGGACTCATTCACGTCCTGACCACAGCCACGGCTACCTGCTTCCGATCGCTTACCTGGTTCCCCAATGTCTGATGGTGGGGGCGGCGCTGCGAAAATCAACGATCGGTTTAATTGTCTTGTGGGATGTCTAAGCTGTGCCTGCACTTGTGTACAGCTAAGGAGTATTAAACTGATGGCGAGGGAAAGTTGAATCTTTTGCACAGACAATTTCATCTTTAATTATGCCTCAAGTTGTAGAAATCAGTTGTCGCTGACTTGGTTGTGAAGTGAGGTAGATCGCTACAGCACCGCCAGTAACTGTGAGAAGTAAAGCTGATGGAACGAGGGGAACCCAGACCCCTTGGCAACAGAGAATAAAGCAAAGAACGTATAAAACGCCTATTGCGCCTCCACCCACTAGTATGAGGTTTAGTCCTGACCGATAGCGCCAAGCAATTGCTCCTCCAACCACCGACCAACTCCAAATCCATAACACTTCACCCCAAACAGGCAAAACTGATAATAAAGGTCGTCCATTTTTCACCGCACTTACGATTTGACTCACCATTTGTGCTTGCAGAATGACCCCTGGTATTTCCTGGTAAAACCCCTGCTTGGTCATGTATGGTGTAAGAAGATAATCACGGAAGCTTGGAGCAGTAGTACCAATGAGGACAATTCGATCTTTGACTTGTTCCGGGTTGACCTTATTCCTAAGAACATCTGTCAGTGTAACTTTGGGGGCAATTTCTAAAGGAGAACCTCGGTAAGAGCGGTAATTGAGCAATATTTGATAGCCCTCTGTATCCACTTGTTGATAGCCACCCATGTGAGACCGCAACCGCTTAAATACAACGTTGCCTAGCTGCAAATCCCCTTGGGGACTGTATTTGGCAAAAATCCCCTCCTTCTCTAGGTAGTGGAATGCGAGTTGAGCGTTAAGGGCGTAGGGTGCAGTACATGGGGATGTTGGATCTGCTGGTTGCATTGCCAATAAATGGCGACGCAGAAAGCCGTCTGAGTCTGGGACAGTATCACTAAATCCTTGGCGTTCTGACGGCACCCCTAAGGGAGGTGAAATTCCCGGATGGTCTTTTGTGCGATCTTTTACTTTGCAAATCGCAAAGAACTTGTCATCTGTTTTTAGCCGAGTCGCTAAAGAAGCTTGGTTGGATTGTGATGGCTCATCACGATAGATATCCAAGCCAATGGTTCGCGGTTGGAACTGTACAAGTTTTTCCAACAGCCGCGCCAGTGCTATATCTGAGAGCGACCCTTTTCCTTGTTGCTGTTCTTTTAGTTTCAAATCATCTTCGGTGACAGTGACTATCAACAGGCGCGAATCTTGCTTTTCCTGGGGACGCGATCGCATAAGTCTGTCATAAAAGAACAACTCCGATGTTTGCAACCCTCCTTGGTATCTTATCCCCAGTACACCAGTAGTTAGCAGCAGGCTCACAAGTAGCAAGGTTCTCAGGTGACGTGTATTGAAAAACCATTGAGACTTTGACCACGTCATTGGCACTACGGTAGGATGTTCGCAAATCACTGGTAACCAAGTTGCACCAGGATATTCCTTTTCTATTCCTTTGAGCCTTTCTCTGGCAATGCGAACTGCAGCATATATAGACTGTCCTGATGAAAAAACCTCCAGAAAATACTTTAAAAATTTTTGAGCCACTAAGTCTGGCACTGGCTCCCGCATGACAATAATTTGCGGAATCTGCAAATCTTGTAGTTCTCGCGCTAATCCCAATCCATCACAGGAGTTGAAAATCGCTAATTGTAACCCCTTGGCAACAGCATGTTTCAGGGCATACCTAAGTTCATCAATTGTTAATTTATCTGTCTCATTAATATAGATGCAACCAGTGTCACCCTCGCTCTTGCTATGACCGGCGAAAAATAAGATATTCCAGGGTTGTTTCCACAACTCATCGTTGATGTCTTGACGTTGAGGCTTTACCAAAAAACTCGTAGCAGCACCGGGTAATTTTTCTAGTAACTGGCGGTCTTGCTTCACATCAATACCATCACTATCGCCCAAAATCGCCAAAATTCTAATTTTCTTTCTAAAGGAAGTTGCCTCCAATGCATCTGCCACTTGTTCTGATTGAGGAACGCTCAAGGCGACTTCAGCTTTTGGATAATCCCGATCCACTAAATCCCATAAATGCCAGGGAAGTTTTTTTAGCTGCACCGAAGCAGTGCGAATCAATACCCTGACTTCGTCCTCTGGCATTAAGTGTTTGAGGCATTTTTCCCTGACAGAACGAAAAGACTCTGCCAGCAACCAGTTATTCAGGAGCGATCGCAACTCACTAGTTAACTTGTCGCACTCCTCGCGTCGCTGGCTGATGGAACCATCGTAAACAATTTTTTTAGCTTTGATGCGGGTAAATTTCCACAGACTACCATAGGTTGACTGCCACTGGTTAAGGGAAGTTGCCATATCTGGATTTGGAGGCAGTTGTCCGGAGATTTCTGTACTGGGGCGAAAACCTTCAAACCCAATCTCCAGCGTCACCCGCACTCCCACCTCTAAATCGCCATCTAGTTTTAGGACAACTAACTTTCTCATTGGCAGCACTCCTGTGTTCGCTTTAGATGGCAAAAGATTCTATAGCGGTGATATTCTCCAAAGCCAGTTTAACGCTGAAACGCTCTCCTATCTCGCCACTAAATTGTAATTGAATGTTCTTATTGGTGCTTCTAGTTTGGGCTTCCATGACAGATGCTCCATCACAATCCAACAATGTCAAATGGAGATTTGGTGGCAAATAATTGTCTTTGCCTGTGGAATGTACTTCCACGATAACATCCATTTCCTGCTCGTTATCTGGAGTGAGAGTAACGACTAGAACGACCAGTTGCTGGGTCAAAAGTTTTCCCAAATCAATCAACTTGCCCCTGCTAACCAAATCGCCTTTATTACTTCTAAGTCCACTAGCTGCATAGACTGGTTGAGTGGGTAAGAGAGCTTCAATTTCTTGCCACCCAGCATCAAAAATTTTCTCAAACCATTGCGTTAATTTCAACAAATTATTATTAACTGTGAGCGAATCATCAGCTAATTTGGCTGTATTTAATTGAGTGAGATATTCTAAATAATCCAGTAAATCTTCCAAAGAATGCAGTTGACCGATTGATAATACATCATCTGATACTTCCTTAACAAACCCTAGCAACTTTGCCTCTCGAAATGATTTACTAATCTGCACAGCTACATAGCCGATGCGGTTTGACTGTGCTTCGGGTGGCACATAGACAAACTGTTCCCCTGACAACACAGGACGGCATTCTAAGGAGCCTAAATTTTTTAGCGATAGATCGGCAACGTCCATCAGTAGATGCTGCACTGGGTTCCAACTGTCACTCACTTCCAAGTCTGTCTCGAACCCCATGCATTGTAGATATGAATTCACAAAAGATACAGATAAAGTATTGAGACGGACTTGTTCGCCTTTTTCAGGCGTGGCTTGTTGTCTACATAACTGTTCAGCTAGCCGCCTAGCACCCGGAGTTATCGGTCCTGTAAATGTTAAAAAACCTGTTTTGTTGCTCATCATTTTTTGACTACCCGGTATATACTATGAAATCTACAAATATTCTCTTAATGTAGGAGCAAACTTTTTGACACATCTTTGAAAAAAATTATGTAATGATGATATTCCAATTTCCCATTCTACTGAGATATCTTTCCAGGAAATTCCCGAATACCTGCGTCTAGCTATTTCTTGAAAATTTGCTTCTGGATGACCTTTTATATGTTCTTTAATAAAAATTCCTTCTGGGTCAGATTCGATACATTGAATGATTTGTTCATACAAAGACGTAGATTCAGAATCGGAAATATTTTCTATGTGCGACTTGTCTAAACTTATTTCATTTTCTTGTCCTACAACTACGGGTATAGCCTCTGGAAAAAAGCGCTTAGTGAGTAGCATATTCACCCAAGTCATGACTTCGCCTCGTTCTGAGTTATATTTGCTAATATTGTCATCTCGACAAATATAAAAGAATAGACTTTGTACCGCTTCTTCATAAATATCTTCATAATGTAGTTGAAATTGACCGCTATAGGGATGGCAAAGTTTACCTGACAGCCAAATGGCATTGACAAGCTGTGTTAAAGCCATCCGTCGCTCCTTAGTTGCTTGTGGGTGTCGTTGGGCAAGGAGCGATAATTCTTTGAGTTCTATATCTAACTGTTTTCTCGTCGAGTCGTTTGTCATAAAAGATTTTAAATGTCATCGCACGCCCGTTGCGCTCTATAGTTCTCAGGTAACGAGCGCGAGTTTTACACAAACGAGTTGCGATTGTTACAAAACTTTTCATTTAGCTAAATCCAAATTTGCACCGAGTCAGTTGAAATGCTAGCAACTCTCCGCATTCGTTAAATATAGCAATTTCCTTGTGATGGTACACTTGAGTCATCCGCCTTTATGCCAATAAAGAATGCATGTCTCGCTGGTTCAACACCGCAGGTCCCTGTAAAGCTGACAAACACTATATGCTGGCACCCACCAGCCGATTGCCTGATTTGGAGCAGTTAATTGAGCAAGAAAGTTACTTTGTAATTCATGCGCCTCGCCAAACGGGTAAAACAACTGCAATGTTAGCACTAGCAAAACAGCTAACGGGTAGTGGGCGCTACACGGCGGTCATGGTATCTGCGGAAGTGGGAGCGCCCTATCGTGATGACCCAGGCGCGGCAGAACTAGCGATTCTTGGTGCTTGGCGCAATGCTATTTCAGTTCGTTTACCTCAAGATTTACAACCTCCGAATTGGGTTTATAGGGAACCGGGACAGAGAATTCAAGCTAGTTTACAGGCTTGGGCGCAAGCTTCGTCACGACCGTTAGTACTACTTATTGATGAAATTGACTCTTTACAAGATGAAGCACTAATTTCTATTTTGCGACAACTACGCGATGGTTATCCCAACCGTCCCGAAAACTTCCCGTTGTCAGTAGGGTTAATAGGTTTACGGGATGTACGTGACTATAAAGTCGCATCAGGCGGTAGCGTTCGCGAAGCGTCTCCTACGGAGAATCGGTTAAATACGTCGAGTCCGTTCAATATTAAAGTCAGTTCGCTAACACTGAGAGATTTTAATACTTCTGAGGTAGAAGAATTGTATCAGCAACATACCTTGGATACAGGACAAGTTTTCACAGCACAAGCAATCTCTATAGCGTTTGATTTGACTCAGGGACAACCTTGGTTAGTGAATGCATTAGCCAAAGAAGTTGTAGAAAAGATGGTGAAGGATAGAAATGTAGCCATTACACACGAACATATTTTGCAAGCGAAGGAAATATTAATTGCGCGTAAAGACACTCATCTTGATTCACTTGCTGAAAGACTTCGAGAACCAAGGGTAAAGGCAATTATTGAACCAATGCTAGCAGGTTTGAAACTAGGGGATGTGCCACCGGATGATATCCAATTTGTTATCGACTTAGGTTTATGTAAAATGAACCCGCAAGGAGGATTAATAATTGCAAATCCGATTTATCGCGAAATATTACCTAGAGTATTAACGATAACACCTTCAGCTTCACTACCTGCAATTTCACCGTCTTGGTTAACACAAAACGGCGAATTAAATACTGACGATTTACTGCAAGCGTTTTTGAAATTCTGGCGTCAGCATGGTGAACCATTATTAGGTAGCACCGGATACCACGAAATTGCACCCCATCTAGTACTGATGGCATTTTTACACCGGGTTATCAATGGTGGTGGGACTTTAGAGCGCGAGTATGCAATCGGAAGTGACCGTATGGACTTATGTTTAAGATACGGGAATGTCACATTAGGAATCGAGATAAAAGTTTGGCGCAATAAAAAAGGAGACCCACTATCTGAGGGTCTTGAACAATTAGATTCATATTTGGCACGCTTAGGATTAGAATCGGGTTGGTTGTTTATTTTTGATCGGCGTACTAAGGCACCACCAATTGAAGAACGTTTATCAACTCAAATTACATCTACAAAAAATCAACGTTCTGTCACTGTTATACGTGCATAGTAGAGGTGCGAGGTGGGGAGCTACCGGGACAAAAGGAGTGGGAATTGATTTCCAAGTCTCCAGTCCCCAGTCCCCAATCCCCAGTCCCTAATCCTTAGTCAACTGCACTCAACTTATCTCGCAGTTCCAACCAGCGAACACCTGCTAAACTTGGTAAAACAACATGAGCTTCACCAACTCGTTCTGTAGGACCAAGCCCTACTGCTAACATCCCGGCTGCAAGTGCGGCTTCAATCCCTGCTGCAGCATCTTCCACTACTACACATTGTTGTGGTTCAAGCCCTAACTCGCGGGCGGCAAACAGAAACAGATCGGGTGCTGGCTTAGGTTGTTTTACACTGTAACCATCAGCGATGACATCAATGCGATCGCTAATTCCCAGTTTCTCAATCACTGTCTGGGCATTTTTACTAGCCGAACCAAGAGCTATTTTAATACCAGCAGCCCTTAACTCATCTAACAAAGCCAGTGCTCCAGGCAATAAATCGGTTGCTGTCATATTGTGAATTAAATCCACATAGTAGCGATTCTTGCGCTCCATCATTTCCTGAAGTTGCGTTTCAGAGTATTGTTGCCTGTTAGCAATAATCTTTAACAGCGAATCTCGACGAGAGACACCCCGCAGTTCTTCATTTGCTTCTCGATTGAAAGGTAACCCTTCTTCATCTGCTAGCTTTTGCCAACCTAAATAATGGTATTCTGCCGTATCTGTCAAAACACCATCCAAATCAAAGATGACTCCTCGAATATCGCGCATAATTTCTTTTTCATCAGAACGCAAGTCAAACTCGTGCCATTTGCCCTGCCACATCAGTTTAAATTGTAGACGTTTCCAACCATAGGGCAAGTGTGGTGTTGATGTCGGTGCATCTCCTGCTAATTGCACGCCACCAAAACCCAAAATCACAGCTTGCCAAACACCACCAGCACTTGCACCGTGGATTCCTTCATGGGCGTTACCTCGGACATCTTCTATATCCACTAACGCCGCTTGCATAAATCGTTCGTAAGCTTCTTTTTTGTTACCTATATCTGAGGCTAATATGGCGTGAATGGCTGGTCCTAAGGATGAACCGTAAGTAATGTCAGTACGGGGCGCGTAGTAGTCCCAGTTTTTTTGTAGTACTTCTGAAGTGTAAGGAAATTCTTTCGACTGTCGCATTAAGTAGAGAAGCATCAACACGTCTGGCTGCTTCAGTACCTGACGCTTGTTAGCGCCTTCAATGGTTAAGATAGTTTGCATTGATTTGGTACGTGGTTCGTAATCAGCCAAGTTGATATCTTCTAACTTAAAAAATCCCTCGTACTGCTCGATTAAGTTTGTTGATGGGTCGTAAGGAATCCATATATTTGTGATAATATCTCCCCAACGGGAGAACCGTCCGGCAGTCAGTTGCAGTTTCTCGGTGAGTGCGTTTGCTTGCTCCGGGTAAGTGTTACGCAACCAATCATATATAAAGAGAGCTTTTTCCAAGTGCCACTGCACCATCCGATTTGTAAAAGCGTTGTTGTCTGAGTGCTCGTGGTACTCATCCGCTCCAATCACTTCCCGAATTTCATACCGTTCGTACTTGGTGTTATACTCTACCCTACTTCCCCAAAATACGGCGGTGTCTAGAATAATCTCAGCGCCATGATCCCGCATCCATTCGTGGTCGTTTGTTGCTTGCCAGTAATACCATACGGCATAAACGACATCAGCACTGATATGGATTTCGCGATCGCGACACCAAATCCTGATATCTTCTCCGTAAAAATCGTTAGGAGGTAACCAACGAGGTGTTACTTCATCACCCGTATCAGCGCTTTCCCAGGAATACATTGCCCCTTTGTACCCGTAGTGAATCGCCTTGCGTCGTGCGCCATTTAAGGTATGGTAACGGTAGGATAACAAATTTCGAGCCAGTGCGGGCTGCGTATATATGAAAAAGGGAAGGATAAAAATTTCTGTATCCCAGAAGACATGACCGCGATAGCCAAAACCCGAAAGCGTTTTTGCAGCAATACTCACCTTATCATCGTGCTGTGCGGCACTGATAAGCAATTGGAAAAGATTGTAACGAACAGCTAATTGAGCTTTGGTATCACCTTCTATAACAATGTCACTTTTCTCCCAAGCTTCTTGCCATGCTTGTTCGTGAGCATTCAACAGTTCTGAATAAGCAGGTAACTGTGCGAGTTTGTCACAAGCTGCTTCTAAGGGTTTCTCCACATCTCGTGATGTAAAAAGTGTGACGAATTTATCTACCGTGACAGTTGTTCCCACCCCAGCTTGAAACGTGGTAGTAAAGGTGGGGTAACCTGGTGGATTGCTCACTTGCACCGGAGCATCAATTCCCGATACTTTTAAGCCAGACGCTACGCCCAGTTCGATGCGGGTATTGCGGGTACGGAGTTGCAGCCAAGATCCTTTATCAGTTTTTCCCTGATCTAGTAATTCCCAGTGATTAAAACCCTGATTTTCAGGATAACCATTGATACTCGTTTGAACTTCAATCAGACCTTCAAAATCTACAGGTGTCACTTGAGCACGCAATACCAGCACGTGTTCGTCAGCCAGACTGGCAAAACGTTCAAAATAAAGGTCTACCGTTTTCCCTTTTGGACTGCGCCATCGTACCTTGCGGCTGAGAACACCGCGCCGCAAATCAAGCTGTCGTTCATAGCTCAAGACTTCACCCCGTTCTAAACGGAAGCGATCGCCATCGACAATGACAATTAACGGTATCCAATCTGGGCAATTTGCGAGTTCAGTGTAAACAATAGGAACGTTATCGTAAACCCCGTGAATAAAAGTTGCTGGTTGAGCGTGAGTATAACCTTCTTCAAAAGTTCCTCGCGTTCCTAAATAACCGTTACCAATTGTGAAAACGGTTTCTCTATGGTGAACTTTACTGGGGTTAAACTGGTTTTCAACAAGTATCCAGTCCTCATAAATGAATTGCTGTGTATTCATTGGTGGTTGGTGGTTAGTTGTTAGTTGTTAGTTGTTGGTGGGTAGTTGTTGGTGGTTAGTGGTTAGGGGTTAGGGGTAAAAAATAATTCCCTACTCCCTACTCCCTACTACCTACTCCCCACTCCCCTCTCTTCAATCCAAAATCCAAAATCCAAAATCCAAAATCCAAAATCCCTACCTCTGCATATGCTGCTCTAAAATCTTTTCGGCTCTGGGTTTGAAAAGTAGATGGAATAAGGTTTCTAAATAGCGCCCTCGAGCTTCGCTATTTTCCTGATTGACAAAGTTCCAAAAACTGTAAAGTTTAGCAAGCAGTAATAACTGCTTGGTATGTAATTCCCAGTTGTATTTATTACGGATACGCTGAATTACCCACTCCGATATTTTATACCAGTGCTCTGGCTGCATATCGCATTGGTCGATAAAGTTTGATATTATCTTGGCTGTTCCATCTAAATCTGTAGGATTTACATGAAATTCATTTTCACCATCTTCAATAATTTCTAAAGAACCGCCAAATTGTGTGGCAAAAATTGGTAACCCACAACTCATCGCTTCAAGAATGGTTCTACCAAAAGCTTCATACCGGGCAAAATGAACAAAAAGACCCCCACAATCGGCGATCGCGCGGTAAGCTTCCCCAATTTCAATGAGGGGAATGTGCATACCTACCCAACGAATGCGTCCGTGAAGATTGTATTCATTAATAATGTTGTGAAGCCGTTCGATTTCTCCTGCTTCGTCTGAGTTTGTCGCTTGCTCTGGATGTAATTTGTCAGAAAGGATAATTAAATTGCAACGTTCTTGTAAATCTTGACTTCGACCAAAACATTCTGCCAATCCTGCAAGGTTATCTATAGGAGTGGTGCTACCAACAGCAAAAATTGGTCTCTTGCTTGTGTTCTCTAAATGCCCAAGAATTTGCGAATCTTCACGGGTAAAGAGTAGGTCTTTGACTCGTGATTGAAGGTTGGGATCGCGGTGTTCTTTTTGATTGTAGGGGAAGAAAATATGTTCGTTTACCCCTGGTGGTACCGTGTTGAACTTAGAACTGAACAGGTCAATTCCGTCAACCACATGATACAACGCTGGCATTGTAAAATTTTTGTATGACTCATATTGACCCATTGTGTCGGGTGTCCCCACAATCTCTTGATAGGTCGATGTCACAATAAAGTCTGCCGCATTTATACCAATTAAATCTGCTGTGTATTGGGCTGAAAAATGGTATTTGTCTTCTAAGTCTTGCCAATACAAATTGCTAAATAAGTGTTTGGGCTTTTCTAGAGAGTGAGCAATGTTACAATGAGTGACTTTTAAACGACGTGCTAGGAGAAAAGCAACTAAGTTACCATCGCTGTAGTTACCGATAATCAGGTCTGGTTTGCCTCGAAATTGTGCCAATAACTCTCTTTCTGCTTCTAAGGCATATGTTTCAAGATAAGGCCAAATTTCAAATTTAGAAATCCAGTTTTGCGTAATCTTGGGATTAAAGTCTACAAAGGGAACCCGTAAAATCCAGGCATTCTCTGTCCCTTGAACTTTTTCTAGGCGCAAGTTACATTGTGTTCCTTCACAGTTGGGAATCAGGCGGGTAAGTATGGTAACTTGCGGTTGGATACCAAGAACTTCCAACCCTGCAA
The DNA here is from genome assembly GCF_000346485.2 of Scytonema hofmannii PCC 7110. NCBI lineage: Bacteria > Bacillati > Cyanobacteriota > Cyanophyceae > Nostocales > Scytonemataceae > Scytonema > Scytonema hofmannii. Next base: position 5,645,717 of record NZ_KQ976354.1, on the reverse strand, counting down.
GTTGGATTTCTTCGCGGAGTTTGTTTTCTAAACTGCGGGCTTGTTCGAGAACGTAAATGACTTGACCTGCTGTTTCGGGTCTTCCCATCACTCCTTCCTGTCCAACCCAGCCGTGTACGGAAATAAGCACAACACGGAAGACAGAGGGAACACGGGAAACAAAGGCTTCTAAAATGGCAGGTTCAGCAGTGTCAATCAGTCGGTTGAGGAGTGCTAGGGTCTCCAGTACGCGAGATGCTGTGTTTCCCCAACCCGGTTCAAAGCCCAAGTCTTGCAATTCATAGCGGAATTTTTCGTAAGGTTCGCTCGGTTGGCGATCGCTCAACAAACTAATAGCTAGTCTAACTTGTTGGGCGAGCTGAGTTCCTGAGAGAATGCGACCGTTGATCAGTAAGGGAATGCCATCATACTGGCGTCGTCTCAGAACATCGTACAGAACTTCCAACCAATACTCAGGGGCTGTCAGCACTTGAGAACACAAGTACCGATTGAGAAACCCCTGTCCTTGACCAATATTTCTGGGATCGTCGATTTTGGGAGAACCGTGGTGGAACGGGCGGAAGTCTATTTCTAAGATTTGAGGCTGGTAGCGCTCCACACGGCGATCGCGCACATCAAGCAGTTCTTGCGGCGTCATTTGCTCAAAGCTTGTCAAATTTGCTCCCAATCTCCAAGCTTCTTGGACACCTATCCGAGGTCGGAGAAGGAACCAGGCACTTTCCTCTTCTAGAATGATTTCATGAGTGTAGTGAATCAGTTTGCCTAGAGAAGAAGAGTGAAAAAAGTAGGCTGGCTTTTGCGATTGGTTGCAATAGTCCGCAAAAGCTTGCAAAATTTCGTTTCTCAGGAAGTATTTCTTCCCAGAAGCACTTAGATCGTAGACCAACTGACGCAGAGCCGTCTTCTCATCACTGTTTACAACAGTTTGAACTAGTTCATGCATAGCCAACTCCTGATCGTTAGATAGACCGCAACCTCATTTTTCTCCCTGACCGAAATAACTATTTGCCCTGTGATGACGCTTTTATAGAGGTTCACCCCCTACGTTAGCGCATATCTTGGTTTGGGATCGGATTCATTGGAAAGGATAAAGGAGGAAGTCTGAAAGATTAATTGTAAAAATTTATACTTTATATTTCATTCTTATTCCTGAAGAGGATGTTTTAAAAGTGATGATTGAACGTACAGTAGATATGTAGCAAATTATCTCATTTGCTAGTAAAAAGCACTCGTCGGTTGACTGACAATCATTTGGTCATTCTCAATGAAGAAAATCTTGTTCCTTTGTACAGGTAACTACTACCGCAGCCGCTTTGCCGAACATCTTTTTAATTGGTTGGCAACTAAGCAGGGGTTAGATTGGCAGGCTGATTCACGAGGCTTGGCAATTGAGCGAGGAGTAAATAATGTGGGACCGATTTCCCGATATGCGCTTGAGGCTTTAGCCGTGCGATTGGTAAATGTAACTGATGATGAACGGTTTCCTAAGCTAGCAAGCGAGCAAGATTTTCAAGCAGCTTCTAGAATTATTGCCCTAGATGAGTTAGAACACGGACCACTGATGAATGAGCGCTTTCCTCAATGGGCAGAGAAAACTGAATACTGGCTAGTTCACGATATAGATAAAACTTCTGCTCTAGAAGCTCTTGGGCAAATTGAAAAAAACCTATTTCAACTTATAGAACAATTAGCTCAAAGTTAGTGCGTAGCGCACTTAGAGAACTCCACAATAGCAACAACCTTGTCTTCACCAGGCAAGTATGAATTAAGACTTTACAAACATCCTTTAAGTAAAGATTGCGTTGAGAAGGTAAAATAGAGATTGACTGCTTTGGCGTTTCAGTATTATTTTATGTATTGATTGGGAAAAGTCGCCTAATTCAATTCAGTTCTGTGGTTGAGGAATCTAAGTAACTGGGTTAGAAGCGGAGGAACCAATGTATTGGGGCGAATCTTTGGATAGAGAAAGGCACCTTCCAGCCTTAGCCCGTCAGCTAACTCCGTCGGCATTGGAAGGAGTATCAATGGTAGCAGCTTGTATTAAGCCGTGTCCCTAGATCCTCCTATGTATCAAGTAACAGCACATCTTAAAAAACCGTGCATAGCTAGCGATGAGCCACGTTTATTGCTAAGTAGGTCTAGTTCAAAATTAAGGAGGATAAAATGCCTATCCAAAATCGCACATTCTTTACCGAACACGTTACCTTTTTGCCAGAGAACCAATTCAAGGAAATTGGTGAGTGTGCTGGTAAAAAACTTTTACTTATTGGTAGAACGAAAGGCTACGGCGAACCGATTGTAGCTACAAGTCAGACAGAAGAACCAAGCCAAGAAGATTTATTCGCCTACGATCTTTACGAGCTGCTAAAGTTGAGCAACGAGCCAGTTACAATTGTAGAAGAAATTTAAAACAGTAATCAGTACTGCTCACTGATCACTGGTCACTGGTCACTGATGATGAATCACCGCAGGTTAGATACTTTCTCCCTGGCGGCTTTATTGGTTTCAGCACATTATGGTTTGGGATTTCTTTTAGGAACAGCAGAGAAATCCCTAACTCATGGTGCGGCTGGTAGCCTTTATGCTGTCTCTCTTGGCTTGGGTACAATTGCTCTCATAGCATTAGCAAAGTTTTACTGGACGCAAACAGAACAAATTTGGACTCTCCTCGGTTCTGCTTATGGAAGTGGAGTGAAAATATTTGTGGGGCTAATGTCTTGGGCTTCTCTGATTGGAATTGAAGCAGTTCAGTTAATTTCAGCAGCTTCCATCCTCAAAGTCTTTGGCATCCCGCCTATACCCTCAATGATTGTTTTAGCAACTTTGTTTGCGATTATCTCCCTATTACCAGTAGAGAAAGCAGGTTGGATATTGAGAGGGTTACTATTTGTCAATTTTTTAGCTCTGCTTTACGGGCTGTGGGTGCTGCATGGATTTCCTGAGTATTTGCGATCGCCCATAGATTTTGCAAATTCACTTCAAACAGAAAGCTTACCAACAACAATAGGTATAACACTATCTACAGTTTTATTGGTACTTATAGATATGAAGTACCAAATGTATCTCGTTCAAGCAAAAGATATAAAAAGTCTGTATAAAGGATGTCTTTTAGCTGGTACTGTATTACTGTTGCTTGCTTTATTACCTTCAACCCTTGTGACAGCCGCTCATCAAGCCGGAATTTTACCTGATGACATAGGTGGTAAAGAAACACTACCCTATATTCTGTCTTGGATTGGTGGTGGAACTGACAAACCCTTGGGGATTGCGTTGATTATATCTTTATTAGTTCCCTCACTCGGTATTGGTAGCAGTATATTAAGAGTACAGAGCAAAATTATTTTTGATTTTCATATTTTGCCAGTATCGCTTGGCACTCAATTACTTGTCACCTTTGGAAATTCACTTTTTGGTTTAATAGTCGCCTTAAGAGGAGGCGAAATTGTCAGTTTAATTGTGGCTTTTTACGCTGCTTATGTAGGTGCAGTTATTGTTCCTTTTGCTGCTTATTTAATGAGTCAAGGAAAACGTTATACTTTTTCTAGAACCAGTGTTAAGCTATCTTTAATCGCAAGCAGTTGTTCGTCAATATCTCTTTTAATAGTCACTCGTTTTAATTCCCATTTAGAACTCTTGGGAAGTACAGAATTAAATATTATGGGAGCAGGAATTTTCTCTGGAATATTATTTTTGTCTGTGGGTGAAGTCATAGAAAAATACTTCCCCGCATCAGGAACAGTAACCAGTGACCAGTAATCAGTGAGCAGTGACCAGTGACCAGTGACCAGTAACCAGTAAACGAGTAATTCGTAATAAAAAATTCAGAATGGCGTAGGTTGGGTTGAGGAACGAAACCCAACATTAACCAATGATCAATAACCGAATAATTCGTAATCCGTAATAAAAAATTCAGAAGGGTGTAGGTTGGGTTGAGGAACGAAACCCAACATTAACCAGTGACCGATTCTTAATTCCTAGATATCCTTATTTACATTACCAGTAATTACCGATAAATCGTTAGTTTGAATGAAAAATATTTCATTGCCATCATCGACGATAGTACCATTAAATGTAAAAGCCGAACTGGAATCAAAGGTGAGATCGGATGAGAACGACGAGAGTCAAATTATTTGATATTGTTGCATTGACAATTGACCTTCCCGATGACAACCTGTTACGCGGACAGGTAGGGACGGTGGTAGAAGTCTTGGCTGGTGGTACGGCGTTTGAAGTTGAGTTTAGCGATCGCGGCGGGGCGTACTTATGAGTCGATTGGTTTACGTCCAGACCAATTTATGATACTGCATTTTGAGCCAGCTTCCCCTGATTCAACCTCTGAAATGGCAGTAATATAAACTGCTACACAAGTGAGTTAGCTATTTTTTATTAAGTCCTTTACATGAGTCTCTATGTAGATCCCCATGTTTCAGTACTAAGTCCAAAAATGGTACATGGAGAGTCAAACCTAAATTATTTTTCTTTTTAGTGTACGCAAAGCTTTTTCTTTTATATATTTTTATTGCAATTTTCATAACTCAACTTCCTCTCCGCCAATGAGTAATATTTCTCTATCTTTGACACCAAGGGCTAAAATCAGAACAAAGCCGCAGTCAGGATTGTCGCACACCTGCTAGGATAAGCGCGATCGCTTCAGTGGTGTGTTGTTCGAGCATTGCTTTGCTAAAAAGCCGTTTACCTTGGGGAATTTGCTGAATGTTTCCCGCACCAATAAAATAGAACAAACAAGTTCCCATAATATTAATTGCAGACTGAAACGGATTGAGTGGGCGAAATACCCCCTCAGCCAAGCCTTGTTCTAAAATTGCGATCAAAGCAGTATCAATACTCACAGAACTACTGCGTTTATAGTACTTTCCCTGGTTTTGCACTGCTTCGTGAAACATGATAGTCGGAAGTTTTGGGTTACGCGATACACAACCGAGCAATGCTCTCAAAAATCTTTCCAACGCGACTTCAGGTGACAAATGCTCTAACTGTAATTGCTGAATTGTTTGTAACAGATCTGTATGCGATCGCTCCAACACCGCTTGATACAAACCTTCTTTATCTTTGAAGTAGTAATAAATCATTGACTTTGCAACACCTGTTTTGGCTGCGATTGCTTCTGTTCGCGCTGCTGTAAAACCGTGTTGGGCAAATTCTTCTTCCGCAGCTGCCAAAATCACAGATTGAGTTGCTTCAGCATCTCTCTCTTGCTTGGTATTCTTGACTTTTTCAGATTTTGTACGCACCACAGTTGTTATAAGATTTGAAGAACTTATGAATCAGTATACCTTTTCCCGACTGAATAGTCAGTTGACAAAACTGTAGAAAACCTGTTTGATAAAGGGTAAAAAACTGACAAGTCTGTCGATAATTCAAAAAATTATGAAAAAAGTCATCATCATTGGTGGTGGAATTGGCGGTGCTGCAACTGCACTCGCCCTTCTTCGTGCTGGTTTTGAGCCTGTCGTTTACGAGCGAACAAAAGAGTTGCAAGAAGTTGGGGCTGGGATTGCGCTTTGGGCAAACGCAACCCATATCTTGAAGAACTTAAGCTTGTTGGAAGAAGCGATGCGGGTTGGTTATTTTATTACAAACTATCAATTCAATTCCCAACGTGGCTTTGAGTTAGTGAATATTGCGCTCGATAACTCCGAGTTACCCGTTATCGGAATTCATCGCGCTCAACTGCATCAGTTATTGTGGCGCAATGTACCGCCTGAGAAATTCATTTTGGGAGAAACCTTTGCGCTCAAATCGCTCAAAGGAGATCGGGTTTCAATACTTTTATGAAGGCAATGAGTTCAGCGATCGGCAACAGTTTCAAGTCTTTCCATGCTTACCGAGCTTAATTCCTTGTATCTCAGGTTTAATCAGGAAGGACAAGATTTAAATGCAGCCCAATTACACTCTAGTTTGTCTGCTTTAAGCTGATTTCAAAAGACAACTGAGAGGTGTAGAAGCATACATCAAACTCAGCAAAAAAGTTGACATGACCAAGCAGTAAAGGGACATTATTGGACTGACTCCAAGCAAATACCAAAGGAACTGGTGAAAACTCACCTACAGTCGCTATCAAAATTAACCCTCGTGCTGGAAATTGACTTAAATTTCCTCCCAGTTGCAATGTTGTTGTTTGTTCTTCCCAAACTGCTCCTAGCTGCTCTCCGATATTATATGGCAAAACATTGACATCAGCACCTGTATCAAGCAAAGCAGTTACTTGTAAGAAGCGATCTCTATGATTCAGTATTAAGCCCAAAAATGGTACATGGAGAGTCAAACCTAAATTATTTTTCTTGTTAGTGTACGCAAAGCTTTGCCTTTTAGACATTTTTACTATGCTTATAATCTTCTAGCATTTTGTTCATCTTATGAGCCGCTTCATAAGAATCATAGGGTGAATTCATCGTGTCATTTACATGAGATTGGAACTTATATAAAGAGCTTTCAGTTTCTTCCTCTCTAGAAAGTTCCAGTATCAGAAATTGCATGACTTTTAACTTGTCAGCACGAGATAGCTTTTGCAAATCTTGTAGCAGTTCAGTAACAGGCATAAATATAAATTTATACAACCCTAAATATATAGTATCATGAGAAGTATTCAAATCATGTTTCTGGTTCTTCAATGCTTCGTTACAGCATTTACCAGTCTGGTGAGGTACGATTTGAAATCTGTTTGTGTTTTAATAAAGGTTCAAAAAATTTAGGTGTACCTCAGTTGCTTGGGAAAGGCTATACTTAGAAACTCTGTTCTGGGAGTTGTACAGCATTGTTAAGCTGCTGGCATTGTGCAACCTGAATCAACAGCCTCAGTGCGTCATTCACTGCTGCATCAGTTGGAAAAGCTTGGGCAACATCTGGATCTAAAAGCACTAAGTTTGTTCCTGCACGATATCGCTCAACATACTTTCCTCTCACACCTCCCTCCATTTGAGCAAAGTCATATTCAGAACGTAATTCGTCTTCCATTTCGTTCTCAACTTCCTTCTTCATAAAACCTCTTCTCCTGACGGGTAGCTTTTCGGGCACTGATAATTCGTATCTTTTCTCCTCGATCTGTGTGTGCGACAACTAGGAGTTTTTCAAACCCAGATATGCCAATAATAATGTAGCGACTTTCTCCGATGGAACGATCGGGGTCAGGAAAGGTCACAGATAGCGGGTCATTAAACGGGGATCTCAACTAACTTAACAATTCAAATCAAGTCCCTGGTTCTTCAGTGTTTTGTTCTACAACTTCCCAAAGTGCATCAGCAGATAATCCTTTTCCAGATTGTATACTTTGCCGTGATTGATTCAGAATTTTTTGAAACCGAGGCGATCGCGATAGCAAAAGGTTTTCTAAATCCTCATCATCAGTTGGAGCAATTAAAACCGCTACTGCTTTGCCATTGCGAGTAATCACAATCGGTCCACTTTGAGCCTGTTCTACATACGCACTGAGTTGTGCTTTTACATCTGCAATTGGTGCAATTTTCATAACTCAACTTCCTCTCCGCCAATGAGTAATATTTCTCTATCTTTGACACCAATGGCTAAAATCAGAACCGTTTGCTCTACTGTATTCACCTCATAAAACACGCGAAAGCAATTTTGAGAGCCAAAACGAAGTTCCCAGGTTGCACTAAATGGGGCTGGTTGTTCCATTGGCTTGCGGTTTCGAGTGATTTCAAGAGGTGTGTAAGATAATTGTTCGGCAATCGTTTCTCGAATCAAATTGTGATACTTTTTATCGATCGCTCTAAGGTGAGCGATGATTTCAGGAGCAAAGATTAGAGTGAAATTAGGCTTTGGTATTATTGACTATTATTATAGTCATCATTATAGTCATATGTAAATGACTCGATCTCAATTTTTTGTGCTTTCCTAGATAGTGGGGGTATTTAAGGTTTAATCAGAACTTCCATTATCTAATATCCTTCTGGAACAACTTGTGCTCAACACCTTGCAGTATCTGAGGTTTAATCAGTTCTGTGGCTAGCTCGTTTTCAATTTTCCCATTTGGTGCTCAACACCTCACGGTATCTAAGGTTTAATCAGCTTTAACACTCAAAACCAGCAGCTTAAGCTCAAAGTGCTCAACACCTCACGGTATCTAAGGTTTAATCAGGTGGTGTCTTTTTAGCTTTTTGCGCTCCTTCTCTATCGTGCTCAACACCTTGCGGTATCTAAGGTTTAATTAGAAACTCAGCACACGAGATGAGAGAAACATAAAAGAGTGCTCAACACCTTGCGGTATCTAAGGTTTAATTAGTTCGATTTCTCGATACCTGACATTAATCAAGCTAAGGTGCTCAACACCTTGCGGTATCTAAGGTTTAATCAGGTTATTACAAATATTCTCTTAGTTGCTCTAATAATTCGTGCTCAACACCTTACGGTATCTAAGGTTTAATCAGCGGAAGCGCAGTGATTATTGGTTTCCAGAAGACCTCGTGCTCAACACCTTACGGTATCTAAGGTTTAATCAGTATGTTGCCACCACTTATCCGAAGTGTTGGTAATGAGTGCTCAACACCTTACGGTATCTAAGGTTTAATCAGTTTAAGCTACCTCGAATCGATGATAAGTTACCGCTACGTGCTCAACACCTTACGGTATCTAAGGTTTAATCAGTACCTGTCAAGCTCGAAAGTGCTCAACGCCTATTGGGTGCTCAACACCTTACGGTATCTAAGGTTTAATCAGAAAACCTGTTACTTGTTTGCTACTTACTGGTTACTGTGCTCAACACCTTACGGTATCTAAGGTTTAATCAGAGAGCCGCATTGTAGCTCCGATGGTTGTGGGCGCAAATGTGCTCAACACCTTACGGTATCTAAGGTTTAATCAGGGATATGTTCAAGTCGAAGAAGAAAGTTGATAAAGGTGCTCAACACCTTACGGTATCTAAGGTTTAATCAGGCTAAAATGCCATTTTGAGGAAATGTACTACTTTTGTGCTCAACACCTTACGGTATCTAAGGTTTAATCAGCTTTTGGAGTAACGATCCTGAGAAGTGGATCAGAGAGTGCTCAACACCTTACGGTATCTAAGGTTTAATCAGTTTGTAGGCATCAGAAGTTTTAAAGTAGTAAAAATGTGCTCAACACCTTACGGTATCTAAGGTTTAATCAGGAAACGGACAAGCGGCTATTTTGACAAATGGTGAAGTGCTCAACACCTTACGGTATCTAAGGTTTAATCAGCCTTAATTATTGCAAATAAAAATTACTAGCTTAGTCTGTGCTCAACACCTTACGGTATCTAAGGTTTAATCAGTATCAGTCTGGAAATTTACCGGACAAGTTAATATCGTGCTCAACACCTTACGGTATCTAAGGTTTAATCAGATCAGCGCCAATCAGTATACGGGAAATCCCTCTTGTGCTCAACACCTTACGGTATCTAAGGTTTAATCAGTGGTAGTAGTCCATCAAATCGTCCTGGTTCTGCTAGTGCTCAACACCTTACGGTATCTAAGGTTTAATCAGAGCGAAGGCTGAAAGGCTCAACCAGCAGGCGCTCCAACTCAAGTTTACAAGCACCTTGCTAAAAAACCAAGAAAAAACTGAAATTTCGCAATTCTTCCTTAAATCCAACCTGGCTTCACCAGCTAAAACCCATGATAGAAGCCGGTTTGAAAATTTTACAAGCACCTACAGAACCTCAAAAATCTCTCAAACATTATATTGGTCAGGGTTTCAGCGAAAACGTTTACTTTGATTATCCTAACAAACACAGATGCTTGTATTTTTCAAACAATCAAAAAAGGCTTATCTGTATTTTCCCATGTACCTGGTCGATTATACTTGGGTATATCTTGCACGCAGCGATCGCTCAAACGCACAAACAAAATACTGTCTTCCTTTGCCAAAATCGTCTCCAACTCCCAACGTAGTTTTTCACGATCGCGTTGATTCATGACGGAGCGAAAAATTGAGTATTGTATCCGTTCTCCATAGCCCTCCAACAATTTGTAAGCTTTGCGCCAACGTTTTGGACAGCGAATGTCGTAGCAAATGATGTAACAATTTCTGATTTCTCCCATATCATCACCTCATCTGACAATCAACTGACCGAATAAACCACCCTCACCCATCCATTCCTTTTCCAAGAGTCGCACTTCTAACTCCAGTAAACGCCGATAAGTAAGGGAATACCCTGTTGCTGGATGCTTCCAAGTTTCCTGCTTGCGATTTTCGTAGAGTTCCACAAACTTACGTTTACCAGCTTCGCTCAGCCAAACCTGTTGTCCGCGAATATCAAAATCAGTTTTTATATCCCATTGATTGCGATTGACGGAAGACATGACAATCATATCTACTAAAGGAACTCGGAAAATTTCCATCAAATCTAAAGCTAAGGGTGCAGCTTGCGATCGCGGTTGGTGGTAAAACCCTAGTGCAGGTTCTAACCCTACTATCAAGATGGCATTCATGATATCTTTGAGTAACAAAGCGTACCCAAATCCTAAAAGGCAATTGAATCTATCTTTAGGAGGACGACGATTTCTGATGTCGAACCCCATTTCTTTTGGTACATCAGGTGAAATCAAATCGGGGAAAGCATTAAAATAGAGTGCTGCTAAATTTCCTTCATATCCTAAGAGCGATTCCAAAGATTTTGCGTGAGGAATAAGTTTTAGCACGGCTTTCATTTGGTCGATCGCTTTTGTCAATTTCTCGCTAGCTTTGTTTTTGCCCTTCCCACGCATGAGAAATTTTCGCTGTCCTTGAGCGCGGCAAATTACGAGTTTACGTGCCAACTCTAGGCAAGTATCGGGGGAACTCAGGGCAGTATACTGACGAATGCGACGTTGAATGCTACCATTCCGAGTATCAAAACTACCCAGGTAACGACCACCACCAGAAACAAAATGTACGCCAATTCCCTGTTCGCCACAGAAATGTAGTGCTTGGGTGGAAATCTGCGAATAGCTGTGCAGTACCAATTGAGCTACTTGTCGAGCGGGAATAGTTTCTAATGGTTGGTTGCGACGGGCAATTTTGATTTGCTCTCCAGTTCTACCTACATTAGTACCAGGTTCGAGAACGTGAATGACTTGCCTATTGTCATCTTCAGGAAACAAGCGTATCGGTTGCCATTCGCGATCGTGTGCTAGACGTGCTTCTTCGGGTAAACACACGGGAGCCAGGGAACAACGAGTACACAAGCGTTCGTTGTCGGTTACTGGTGGTCGATGGGTAGACTGTCTGAGGTTGCGTGCTTTTTCTATCGCTCCCCGCACTGCGGCTCGTCCTAAATCATCTAGTGGGATGCGAACTAATACATTGTCAGCATGATAGCGAATGCGACCTTCTTGAATAGGTATACCAAGAGATGATTCAAGCAAACAACAGTAGGCAAGGATTTGTAATTTATCGCTTTCCCATGCTTGGGGTTGTTTGTTTTCATCCCGATGGCATCTTCCCCGCTTGTGTTCGTAGGGAATTGTTTCTCCTTCGCGAGTCCGCAATGCATCAACTCGTCCCCGTATACCTAATTCTTCGCTGATGAGGAATAATTCCTCCCAGTCTTCATCTTCTTGCTTTTCAAGTTCAGCGTGTAACCTACGTCCAGCAAATACGGCAGCATCCTGGGTGTAGAGTTCTTCGACTTCTTCAAGGTAAAATAGGCGGGGACAATAGGCTAAAGCATGGAGAGCAGAAACGCGGATGGTTTCCAGTTTGGTAGAGAGTTCGATATCTTCGAGAATTTGCATATATGTCTGTAAGGTAATTGTGTTTTAGCGCCTTACGACATCTAAGGTTAATGATGATTAAGTTGGCTGAATGACCGTCCAAGCAGTCTCAGGAGGAAGATAATTTTTTGATGGCTCAAGTATTAAATACCTTTTCCATCGCGTACCCTTGGAGCCAACATGATCTACCCAATAAGGCAAAGTGAATAATCCATCCTCATCTTGTACTAACCATTGCAAAGACTGACTGCGATCGCTTTCTGACCACATTGTTATAGAATTGACTAAATCCCGACTTTCTCCTAAGCATAAACCCCCGAAACGTTCGATTGAAGCAGGGTTTGTAAATGCTTGTTCTAACCTTTCGGATAATGTTGTTTGGGATTGATCGGTTTGAGAATCAATCCAAGTAATAAATTTCACATCAGTGAGTAATTCTTGGTAATCTGGTCTAGAGTTTGTTGGATCGTGAATGTCTTTTTTCTTAAAACGGCGAAAAGTACGGATGATGGTTGATTTTTGAGGTTGAGAAAGAACTGCGTTACCGGAGGTCAGCATAGCTATCGCTAATTTCACACCACAATGTTTATACCTATTGGTTTCTCCCACGATTGACAATAGCATTCCATAGACTGTCGATGGTGGGGGAAATAGGTAAGTTTCAGCATACTCCCTAGCGCGAGATTGACGAAAGCAAGCGATGGGAACTTCAATTTCTAATGCCAAATTTTTCTTGATTGCAGTTATCATCGGATTAACTCTAATTGTGGTAGTTTTAAATCTCTAGCAATAACTTGTTTCATGCTTTGCACGGCTAACTTAATCCCAGGAAAAATATGTACTCCCAATTCTTCTAATTCTTTTATTTCCTCAGATTCAGTAACAGCACCAGCTAGCCACAATTCCTCTGGTTCGATATCTTGATTTCTCACTTTTCTGACTAATTCTCCAATAGATATTTCTCCCTCATCCTCTTCAAAACAATATAAAATACGAGGAGAAAAATCATGTGTCCATCGTAAAATCAAGCTTTCAGGAGAAAAATCATAGAGAAACCGCGAATGATTGCCTGCAACTTCTCCCAAAGAACTTAAACCATCTAAAACTGCCATGATCCGAGATTTATCTTTTAATCTTTCTGGAGTTAATGCAAATCCATATTGATAGCAAGTTGCGTGTACTTCTGTTCCATAAAGTGAAGTTCTGCCTTTTTTACCACTTAAAGAATTAAAGGTTAAGTCACCACTGAAGGGTGTTATGGAAACAGCACGAGTCACTTCTAAAACACCTCGTTTTGCAGTCGTTGTGCCTTTAGCAACAGCCGCTTTTTTACCTTTAGCTTTTGGTTCATCTGATGCTTCAACTTTTGCACCTTCAGCACGCATGAAACCTAAAACATCATCATCAATAAAAGCTGTATCATCAAAATTCTCATTTTGCCAAATATTGTCGTTAGCATCATCATTCCAACGACGATTGACTTGATAATCGTCACCACAAGTTTGCCAGTAATAACGTAATGCCCAACGAATCGCTTCGGCGGAAACTGTTGTATGTACATTATTTTTCCACAGAATTTTTTGGAGAGTCGTAATATTTCCTTCATTTTCTCCACGATTATTGGCAGCAGTTCCGTATCCAGTTAAGATATTTCCAAATAAATGAAATGTCACTTGTCAATCTCCTTAAATAAATAAAAATGTCCTTGAAACTCGTTAAAATTTAGAGCTTTGTGATGAAAAAACGAGAGAGTTAAAGAATATCAGGAGCGTTTTCTTCATCAAAAGTATCATCATCAACAGGATCGCCTTCATCAGAATCATCTTTATCTCGATTAGAACTTCCTGTCCCTTTATAACTAGCTAATGCCAGTAAGGCTAAATCTCTTGATTTTTTCCAATTTTTCTCTAACATCACAAATTCTATTAATTCTTCCCAATGTTTCTGCAAAGTAGGTATTTTTCCGGCTCTTGACCAAAAGTCTGTAATAAATTCTCGAAAGCTATCAGAATTTTTACATCGACTTAAGCCAGTTCTAATACGTATAGTTTCACGGTCGAAATTAGGGGATTCTCCTCTTTTTTTGGCTACATCTGAGATTCTCCCAAAAGTATAATTAATAGCTTCATGACAAGTTTTAACGAATAGTTTTTCACGTTCGTCTGACTGTACTTTTTGAATCACTTGAAACAATCCTCCCCTTTCATACGCTAATTTTTGAAAAAGCTCGTTACTATTTACTTTTTCTGAGATTCCAGAATACCAAGGTAGCTTTTTAGCTAAATTTTCAGCAATTAATTCCTTGGCAAAGCTTGTAGCCACAAATCCACCTTCTTTACCTGCGATCGCTCTATCTGGTAACCAAGCATCACAAACTTGATAGTTATGGCAATTCTCATCAGTTGCTTCCACTACATACATATCTGTACGAGTTTTTTGTTGAGTCGCCCATGCAACAGTTCCTAATGTCAAAACTTGACAACGCTGTATACCAAAAGTTTTAGTAATATCAACAGTTGTGTCCTTTGTTAAAAATCTCAAACCAGCATCACCTAAACCAGAAGCATGAAAATCTTTATAAATGGCATTTCGTAATTGCTGATTTTGCCGATACTTTGCATACTTTGCTAAATCGGTAATTTCTGGAATAACTAAAGCGTATTGAGCGCGTTTGTCTCGCAATTTAGAACGAAGGATATAGTAATAACAAGCAACAGGTGCAAATAATAAAATAAAAGCATTTTCTGGGTTTTCCTCAAAACTTGTATCGGAACTAAAAGCAATATGTCTGACGGCTGCACCAGGATTTAACCACCCAGCAACACTAATTGGATTAGTTAAAAATTGTCCATTTTTATCACATAAATTACCAGCAAATTCTTGATACGCATAACTTGTCAAACTTTTGTATTTAACTTGAATTTCTGGCTCATTCTCTCCTAAAGATAAAGATTTTGCCACAACTCCATCGGATTTGTGAGTACTAGTATGCTGTAAAAGAGTCCCTAAAATTCCTTGATGGACTATTACCTGTGCATCTTCGCGCATGGATTGAGTATCCAACCCACGTAATGCGATAATGCCATCATTTAATTGAAAAGACTCTTTGAGAAACCATTCTAAAATGTCGCGATCGCTTCCATTCCAATTTAAGTTGACTTTGCGTTTGCTAAGTTGCCAATTGAATTCAGATGGCACTTTAACTTTTTCTTTTTCTAATTGCTTTAAAGTCATCCATAATCCAGCTAAACCAGCACGATGTAACAAGGTAAAACAAGGATTACCTAAATCCAATTCTAAATTCACTGTTCTGCTCCTACCTCTTCACTGTAGGGAATTCTGCCTATTGGTGTTACAGGATAAAATCCTCTCCGTTTCCAGGTATAATAATCTGATTCAATACGGATAGGTACTGTCCATTTCTGTGCTTCTTGTTTAAATAACTTGATACGCGACACATTCTGATGTTTTTTTAATAATTCCTGTTCTTTTTGTTCGGCAATTTTCCAAATTTCTGGTTCATCTTCACCCAAAAGAACAGTCATTGTGTATCCTGCTTCCCGTAAAGAATTTGGATACGTACACCAATTATCTTCTAGCCAATTTGATTTAACTTCTGGAATTTCTTTAGAATTAAGACTTGCTGAAAATTCTGCTAAATCTCGTTGAGAAATACCTGTCTTTCCTGAAAATTCTTGAATCAACTGCTTCCCTGTAGAGATTTCTACTTCGTTGTAGGGTTTTGGATTATCCCAAGAATAAATAATTGCTAGTTTTGCTCCTTCTTCTACTTTACTCATCCTGCGGTTGAGGCGTCCTAATCGTTGGATTAAAGCTGCTGCAGGAGCGATCGCAGAAATTAATAAATCAGCACTCAAATCTAAAGACATTTCACAGACTTGAGTAGTAATAGCCAAAACAGGTTCATCTTGTTTGAATGCTTCAATGACAGCTTGATGTTTTTTCACCCTGTCTTTGTAACGGAATCGACTGTGATAAATTAATGGAGTAATCGAAAATTCTGGTAATTGTTCCGCAAGTTTTACTTGTGCAATCCGATAAATTTCAATACAAGTTTTTACTGAGTTAGTTACCCATAACACTTTTTGTTGGTTTCGTAAGGCTTCAATAACAGATTCCCAAACTTCTGTTAGTTCTTCAAAGTTACTGATTTCGGGAATATAAGTGATGTCATAACGGGGCAATTCTTCTAATTCTTTTGGCCCTTCAATTGGTTCTCCTAAATCTTCTCCCTGTTCTGCCAACACTTGTTGAATCGCTGACAACTGTTGAGGACTAAAACTTGCACTCATTAATAAAATTGGCACACCTCTAAAAGCTTTAATAAATTTTAATAAGGCTCCAAACAGACGCAAATCAAAAGCATGAACCTCATCAAAGACAAAAGCAGATTGTGCCAATGCAGACCATGAGTAAAGCGGTTTACGATTATTTTGAATTAAACCTAACACTGAATCAACTGTACAAACAATTAATTTTTTGCGCCCTGCTTGAAAAGCCATCAGTTTAGAATCGATGCTTTCACGATCGTCTTCATCTCCAGAAAATAGTAATTCCCTGTCTAAATCAGCACGAGAATGCATTAAAGCTGCTTCAATTTCCGTTCCATCTGCATAGTCGATATAACCTTGAGATGCTGTACCTGTTGTTGGATAGGAGAAAAATAATTTACGCCCAACAGCCCATTTTTCCCCCCAAGCATACGCTGCAACCGTTTTACCTGTTCCGCAACCAGCCTTCACCAACGTCACCCGATGTTTAGATTTAGCAATTAACTCTTGAAATTGTCGTAATTTTTTACCATTCAACCGTTGTTGGACTAGTTTATTTAACTCTTGCTTTGAGAGTTGTAGTGATAAAACTTCTTTAATCCATTCTTGAAAATCTTCCTCTAGTTCGGGAAGTGCAGAACCAGCTAAATCTGCTGCGATGACTGTTGCTTTGACTGCTGCAATAAATTTTTGTTGCTCCCAATCAGGTTCAAAATCAATAAATTCATTACGTAAATTTGTTAAAGCTGTTAATAATTGCTTGTCAGTCCAAATTTTCGTTGGAAATTCTGGTAATTGTTTGGGCAATCCCAAAGATTGACTTCCCATTTTTAGAACTGTGAGAAAATCAGAATGAGAGGTGTAGATTTTTAATTCATCTCCCGTACCAGAAGGAATTTCCGCAATACAACCTGATGGCGTCCCATCTTTGCTTGAACCAATTTTTAAATGATGTCCCATTGCAGCCCAAACTGCGATCGTTAAATTTGCATTGGGGCATTTTTCTAGCCATTCTCGAAAGCAGGGAACTTGTAGTGCTAAAATGCCGCTAATCACTTCATGACGCAACATTTGTCTATTTAAACGTGCTTTTAAAGAGTCTCCAATCTTCTTTCTATAATTTTGAATGTTTGGGTCTATCGATTTTGGGTCGATGGTTTTAAAGTAAACCATTTCTTGAAAGTGTTGATTAGCTTTACCCCAATCGTGCAAATATGCACCTAATTTGACTGTGGCTGCCAAGGAATCTAAACCAATATGCTGTATTCCCAATTGTTGGAGAATAGCCATACCCAATTTATCTACCAAAACATCAGCTGCTTGCATGACAAAACTGATATGTCCAGTGTACGTTGCAGCACCTTTTTTTCTCGTATCATTTTCGTCTTTTTGATAAGATTTAGCTAACAATCTTTTAAACATTTCTACCTCCCTTAAAAGGTAAGAAATATCCACAACCCATGTGTCTTTTACCACCAATTCCCCATTGTTGTAACTTGATAGAATCGTCGTCACTCAAATCAGAAACTTCCGTTGTAAAACCCACTATCGTATAACGTTTAACTTTGATAGTTTTGCGACAGAATTCGCCCTGTCTATCTTTAGGGATGGAAATTTGAGCAGAAATTTCCATATCATCAAGCTGACGTTGTGCTGCTACTAGAAACGATTGAGGTTCGCTATGTCCCTTAATGACAACAATTCTAGACTTGAGTTTGCTAGCAGGTTTCAATGTAAATATTTCGGGAATACCGATTTGAATTTCATGTATTCCCAAACGAATAGATTTTCCAGCCAACTTATAAGCCAAGGGAATTAATGGGATTGGTACGCGAACACGCAAACACGAATATTCGTTCAGAATTATTTTTCCTTGTTTGTCAGGAAAGCCAGGAACAGTCAAAATACTGACAGTTTTCTGCTTGCGTATTTCTGAATCGAGATCAACCCAACTACAAAAGAGTGCATAGCCATGATCCGCAGGTAAATATTTTCCTCGCACTGGAAAACATAGCTCAACGAATGGCTCAAGCCCTAAATCTACATCCTGAGACGCCGAAAAACCCACCGATGCAATCATTTCAGGATTCCCCTAAATTCAACTATTCAGGTACTTATTGAAATACCTAAGTAATGTTCAAAACCTAAAAAGGCATCTGAGGAAAGAAAGAATACATAAGTTTGGGATTAACTCTTGGGGCGATCGCAGTTAGTAACGCCACCATTTGAGCTAAAACCTAAATTTATATTTAAATTTCGACAAGAGTTGGTACCACCTGTCTAACTCGAAACATCGATAAATTATTATATGCACAAAAAAACTCTTCTGTCAAGTACTATTTAAAGTCTGTTTATCGCCTAACGGCATCTTAGGTTAGGAGCGAGAAGGGTAATGTTAAGCCCATCCGCCCTGTATCGCTTAGAGGTTCTACACCTGGCAAACACGAAAGTGCTCAACGCCTGATGATTACTCGGTGTTCAACGGCATCAAAGTCTTTAATACCCAAAACTATAATAACTTAGAAACTGAGAGGTCTATTTAATTTTCTTTGTTACTGAAAACTGCAAGCATCTCTTTTTGTGAAACCCGATTTGCAAATAAAAGTAGATGTAAGTCTTACCTGATAAGGGTTTAAATTGAAAAAAGTTACTGGAAGGTGCTTGCAAAATGGCTATATTGCTCATAATATAAAGATTATAGCAATTACTCGACTCGTTCAAAAATGCTGTTTCAGCCGTTTTTTCGCTAAGTTATTGTGTCTATGTTAGAGGTGCTTGTAAAATTTAAGAGAGAAGCACTCGGAGTCAATATTCCCAAGCTCGCTGTGTTTTTCCTCTGATAGCCGATAGGCGTTGAGCACTCAAAGAGCAATTGCGAAACAAGTATCAGATAATCGTGTTTTTCCTCTGATAGCCGATAGGCGTTGAGCACAAGCTCGAATCGCTCAAAAAATAGATGTAGGAATGTGTTTTTCCTCTGATAGCCGATAGGCGTTGAGCACTTAGCGATGACCGATGGAACCCAGCAGATTTTGGGGAGTGTTTTTCCTCTGATAGCCGATAGGCGTTGAGCACTATGAAATTTCGCTTTAACTTTTCTATCAGGAGGTTGTGTTTTTCCTCTGATAGCCGATAGGCGTTGAGCACATGTTAGCTTACCAATACATGAGACCTTGGGATGGGTGTTTTTCCTCTGATAGCCGATAGGCGTTGAGCACGTGATGTACCCCGCGCTGAATTGTTTTGATATTGAGTGTGTTTTTCCTCTGATAGCCGATAGGCGTTGAGCACTACAGCATTTCATTTATCGAGTGTACGCTCGTAAAGATACTTTACAGCAGCAATTTTCACCTAAATAATGTCTTCATCTGCGTGCATCCGCGTTCATCTGCGGTTCCATAACTTTTCTGTGTATTGTACCCAAGCGAGAATTGCTATATCTTAGATAGCCAATAGGGGTTGAGAGGTTTTTTACAAATTAAATTTTAAATCACCAAATGTATTGTTTTGGTTGGGTAGAATGTTGACACATAAG
Source organism: Scytonema hofmannii PCC 7110 (assembly GCF_000346485.2). Lineage (NCBI taxonomy): Bacteria > Bacillati > Cyanobacteriota > Cyanophyceae > Nostocales > Scytonemataceae > Scytonema > Scytonema hofmannii. The sequence continues at coordinate 5,626,200 of NZ_KQ976354.1, read as the reverse complement.
AATTTGATGAAATGTTGGGTTTCGTTCCTCAACCCAACCTACCTAGACTTTTCTGAGCGCAGAGCAGAAAATAATTTGTTACATAACACCATTTGTACGCTTGATTCTTCTCATTGCCATTTCTAAACTTAATTTCATTCGTCTGAAAGCATTGACAAGATTACCAATTTCATCGTTAGAAACTCCATCGAAGTCGATATCTAAATGCCCTGTACTCACTTCCTCAGCAATACGAGTTATCCGCTTAAGAGGAAGAATAACTTGTCGATTCAAAAAGACATTGACTAAATGGATAACCACGACAAAAATAGAAGAAACAAGTCCTATAATTAATAAAGAGGATTGATGAGCTTTTTCAATAACCTTACTTGCTGGTAAAGATACAAATTGAGCTGCTACAATTTCATTTAAGTGCCAACCAAATCCATTGGCTGTTCCAAAACGGTCAATCATAGTTTTTGGAGCAGCATCAGGAGTACTATGACACTGAAGACAAGCTTGTTGGCTAATTGATAGCGGACGGGAAATATAAAATATGTCGCCACCAGGAAGCGAACGAAATCCACTTACCTGTTTTAAATCTTTTTCTTTTCTAAAACGCTCTAAAATGTTAGCTTCAAAACTATCAGCTTTATCCCGAAGATTTGTAGGATTTGTTGCAGCTTCTTTATAAAAGAAGTCCCCATATTCTGGTTTTTTCCGGAGAATGTCAAAAACTTCTCGTGCTGAATATGCGGATACAACTTGAGGCAGAAACTTGTCTTCCAGTTTCAAAGAGAGTTCTGGATAGATTTGGGTAAGTGTGTACTCCCGTATAGAAGTCATTGTGTCAATGAGTGTTAAAGCTCTTGAGGCTATTTCATTTGTCGCATTCTGTCTCAGCAATGCAGAAAGAGCTAGCCCACTTAAACTCAAACCTACTACAAGAATTAGGAGTAGTAAAACTGTAAATTTTTGTCTCAATTTAAAATTTTTTAACATAATATTTGGGGGAGGTAGAAATAAAAATTTAAAATTTCCTTTGTAAAAAACCTCTTATATTATGTTTAATACTGAAACGAAATAGTTGAGTTAAATTCAGGACATTGAGAATTCAGGTAAATTCAGGTTAAGGGATTTCCAAATAAAAAAATATTCAATTTTCTCTTGTGGTGCGGGCGTCCCGCCCGCCACTGGTATAGGACAGGCGAGGACGCCCGTCCCACAAGATTGGATAATTTATTTCTTGGAAATCTCTAAGTCGAGAGATCGACAAAAACAGCAACAGGAGCAATAGCAAGATAAGTGTGCGCCCTAAGCTAGAGGTTTTAAACTCATAACTCCTTCTAAAAGTTATATAGGTTCGAGAATAAATTCAGCGTTCGTTTAGGAATTGTCACCATGAATCATGACAACGGCTCGACAAATCACGATGGCAAACACGCTCCCCATTGGAAAAAGCACATCTGTCGTACAGAGCACGTTCCCATTCAAGTGCAGGACGATCGCACTGGAATGGATATTGAAACGCTCAAACGTGCTTTTTTAGACAACCTCTACTACATCCAAGCAAAAGATAAGGGTTGGGCAACAGCACATGACTTTTTCATGGCACTGTCGTATACTGTTCGCGATCGCTTGCTGCATCGTTGGCTGAAAACTGTTGAGCAAACCTACTTTCAAAAAGATGTCAAAGTCGTATGCTACCTATCGGCTGAATATCTTATCGGACCGCAACTCAGTAAAAACCTAACAAATGTTGGGATGTACGAGCAAGCCCGTCAGGTGGTGCGGGAATCAGCAGGCTTAGACTTATACGATTTGCTCGAACAGGAAGACGAACCGGGATTGGGTAACGGTGGTTTGGGAAGACTCGCGGCTTGTTTTTTGGATTCTCTCTCAACTTTAGAAATTCCCGCTATTGGCTACGGTATCCGCTACGAGTACGGCATTTTTCAACAAACTATTCGTAACGGTACGCAAGTAGAAGTACCGGATCGGTGGTTGCGCTTTGGGAATCCTTGGGAAATTCCACGTCCCGATTACACTGTAGAAGTCAAATTTGGCGGACACACAGAAGCATACACGGATGAACGAGGACGCTACCAAGTACGTTGGATTCCTCAAAAAACCATACTGGGAACACCCTACGATATTCCAATGGTGGGGTACAACACAAATACCGTTAACACTTTGCGTTTGTGGAGTGCCAAAGCCAGTGAAGACTTTAACTTACAGATTTTCAATAGCGGCGACTTTGCCAATGCCGTAGCTGATAAAGTTTACTCAGAAAACATTACCAAAGTTCTTTATCCCAACGACAATAACTACCAAGGTAGAGAACTCCGCTTGATGCAGGAATATTTTTTCGTTTCCTGCTCCCTCCAAGATATTATCCGCACCTATTTGCGAAGTCACAACAATTTTGACCAATTCCCCAATAAATGTGCAATCCAAATCAATGACACTCATCCTGCTATTGGTATTGCTGAATTGATGCGGCTACTATTAGATGTACATCAGTTAGGATGGGATGAAGCATGGGACATTACACAAAAAGCTTTTGGTTTTACCAATCATACCTTGCTCCCTGAAGCATTAGAACGTTGGCCTATTAGTGTATTTGGTAGACTTTTACCCCGACATTTGGAAATTATTTTTGAGATTAACCAACGGTTTCTCGATGGAGTTCGATCGCAGTTTCCTGGGGATGATGGAAAACTTTCCCGATTGTCTCTGATTGAAGAAGGAGCAGAAAAACAGGTAAGAATGGCACATCTTGCTTGTGTTGGAAGTCATGCAATCAACGGTGTAGCAGCACTGCACACCGAACTGGTGAAGAACAATCTCTTCCCAGATTTCTATCAAGTGTTTCCACAAAAGTTTAGCAACAAAACCAATGGAGTGACCCCCCGTCGTTGGATGTTGATTGCTAACCCCAAACTAGCCCTGTTGATTACAGAAAAAATTGGCAAGGGTTGGATTAAAAATTTAGAAGAACTTAAGCAGTTAGAAGCATTTGTAGAAGATGAAGATTTTCGCAATCGCTGGCAACAAATTAAGCAAGACAACAAGCAGGATTTAGCAGAATATATTTTGCAAACAACTGGTATTCATGTTGATGCTAATTCTCTGTTTGATATCCAGGTGAAGCGCCTTCACGAGTACAAGCGCCAGCATTTGAATTTACTGAGGGTCATTACTTTTTACAACTATATTAAGCAGAACCCAAATGCAGATGTTGTACCGCGAACTGCAATTTTTGCAGGTAAAGCAGCTCCAGGTTATGCAATGGCAAAGCTTATCATTCAACTGATTAATTCAGTGGGAAATGTAGTAAATAACGATCCAGATATTGGCGATCGCCTGAAGGTTGTATTTTTACCAAATTATAACGTGTCGGTAGCAGAGCGAATTTATCCATCTGCTGACCTTTCCGAGCAAATTTCAACCGCAGGTAAGGAAGCCTCCGGGACAAGTAACATGAAATTTGCTATGAATGGCGCTCTCACTATCGGAACTCTAGATGGAGCAAACATTGAAATTCGCGATCGCGTCGGACATGAGAACTTCTTTCTTTTCGGGATGAATACAGCAGAAGTCCTACAGAAGAAAGCTCAAGGCTATCATCCTTGGGACTATTACAACAGCAATCCCCAACTCAAACAGGCGATCGACCAAATTGCATCGGGCTATTTCTCCAAAGGTGACAGCAATTTGTTTAAACCGCTTGTGGAATCCCTAAAAAACCGGGATGACTATATGCTTTTTGCTGATTACCAGTCTTATATTGAGTGTCAGCAACGAGTCGATGAAGCTTACCGCGATCGCGATACCTGGTGGCGAAAATCAATTCTCAACTCAGCCCGCACCGGATACTTTTCTTCTGATCGGACAATTTGCGAGTATGCGCGAGATATTTGGCAAGTTCAGCCAATCCCCATAACTCTAGAAGACGAGCAAGAAGAGAACGCAGCAATACAACTCAAAGCACCGCTCTCTAAATTATAAAGTACTGTCACTCAAAAAAATCCCAGCATGGAAGTGCAGCATCTCTTTTTCCGCTCCCTTAGCGCTCTTTGCGTCTTTGTGGTTTTTTAATCATCTAGCAGGCGTTGGTGTGGTGGACTACTAGTTAGGATTGTCGCACACCTGCTAGGATGAGCGCGATCGCTTCAGTGGTGTGTTGTTCGAGCATTGCTTTGCTCAAAAGCCGCTTACCTTGGGGAATTTGCTGAATGTTTCCCGCACCAATAAAATAGAACAAGCAGGTTCCCATAATATTAATTGCAGACTGAAACGGATCGAGTGGACGAAATATCCCCTCAGCCACCCCTTGTTCCAGTATTGCGATCAAAGCCGTATCGATACTCACAGAACTACTGCGTTTGTAGTACTTTCCCTGGTTTTGCACTGCTTCATGAAACATGATAGTCGGGAGTTTTGGGTTACGCGATACACAATCGAGCAATGCTCTCAAAAATCTTTCCAACGCGACTTCAGCAGACAAATGCTCCAACTGTAATTGCTGAATTGTTTGCAAAAGCTCCGTATGCGATCGCTCCAAAACCTCTTGATACAAACCTTCTTTATCTTTGAAGTAGTAATAAATCATCGACTTTGCAACACCTGTTTTGGCTGCGATCGCTTCTGTTCGCGCCGCTGTAAAACCATGTTGGGCAAATTCTTCTTCCGCTGCTGCCAAAATTGCAGATTGAGTCGCCTCAGCATCTCTCTCTTGCTTGGTATTCTTTACTTTTTCAGATTTTGTACGCGCCACAGTTGTTACAGGATTCAAAAACTTATGAATCAGTATACCTTTTCCCGACTGAATAGTCAGTTGACAAAACTACAGAAAACCTGTTTGATAAAAATTAACCAACTGACAAGTCTGTCGGTAAATGAAAAATTATGAAAAAAGTTATCATCATTGGTGGTGGAATTGGCGGTGCTGCAACTGCACTCGCTCTTCTTCGTGCTGGTTTTGAACCTGTTGTCTGCGAGCGAACCAAAGAGTTACGAGAAGTCGGGGCTGGGATTGCGCTTTGGGCAAACGCAACCCATATCTTGAAGAACTTAGGCTTATTGGAAGAAGCGATGCGGGTTGGTTATTTCATTACCAACTATCAATTTAATTCGCAACGTGGCTTTGAGTTAGTGAATATTGCACTTGATAACTCTGAGTTACCTGTTATCGGAATTCATCGTACACAACTGCATCAGCTATTGTGGTGCAATGTAGCGAGTGAAAAATTCATTTTGGGAGAAACCTTTGAGCGATTTGAGCGCAAGGGAAATTGGGTTCGTGCCTATTTTGCTTCAGGTTTGAGCGTTGAAGGGGATGCGTTAATCGGCGCAGATGGATTGCGTTCGCGAGTCAGAGCCGCTATTTTAGGCGACGAGGCTCCCATTTATCGAAATTTTAAGACCTGGCGTGGTTTGACCGATTATATTCCTAGTGCATACTGTCCCGGGTACATTCAGGAATTTTTAGGACGCGGTAAAGGATTTGGTTTCATGATGCTTGGGCTTGGAAAAATGTATTGGTATGCAGCAGCAACTGCATGCCCAGCACAACCAGATGCTGGTATCGGTCGCAAAAAAGAGCTATTGACAATGTATCAGGATTGGTTCAGAGCCATTCCTGAATTAATCGCTGCTACAGACGAAGCCAATATTTTGACCACTGATTTGTACGATCGTCCGATAAAACAGCCTTGGAGTCAGCAAAATGTGACGCTACTCGGTGACGCTGCTCACCCCATGCTACCCACGATGGGACAGGGCGCTTGTACAGCCTTGGAGGATGCTTATGTCGTCGCCCAATGCTTGCAAGCACAACCAGATCCAATTATTGCTTTTCAACAGTATGAGTCAGAGCGTTTTCCACGTACCAAGGAGATCGTTCTTGCATCAAGGCAATCCGGTAAGATGGGGGAATTGAAAAACCCGGTAGCTGTGGGACTTCGCAATACTTTTATGAAGGCAATGGGTTCAGCGATCGGCAACAGTTTCAAGTCTTTTCATGCTTACCGAGCTGATATCAATTTGAACAAAGAATGCGACAGATAGTTGACGAGCAACCAGCTAGAGTTGCTGACTTACTTAGCTGCATTGCGAGTCTAAAGCAGCACGTTCCAGTCTTCTTATTACACGATGCCGTGGTTCGATCATCAAGAAGCTCACCAGGTCTACAAGCTGCAAAATGGTCACCCCACTGGCACTGGCATTGCCATAGTTTTCCGCGACTCTCTCAGTCCACTGCTGAAACTCATCAAACGACCAGCTATCAACAGCTTTAGCAATGCAGCCAATCAGAACATCATACCCTGCTCCTTTTGGAAACCCAGCAAGCGCTGCTGCCTCTTCACAATCTTTGCGACAACTAGCGATCGCCCGTTCAAAATCCTTTGTACCAAGCTCAATGGTGTCAATCGGAATTGTACTATTTAAAGTGTTAACAATCATGGGATTAATTCCTGGGATTGCTGTTTACGAGTTAGGGAGATTGTTTTTTCCCAAGTGTAGATGTTTGCGCTTACAGTAATGCACCCAAGAAGCTTCTGATATGTCTGTTGTAAAACTTTGTGATTTACTAAGTATACTGTTTTTATCACTCACTCTTGCAAGTTAATTCAACTGAAGCAATTAATCTTAACAATTCATCAACTCTCGCTACGTCACTATAAGTGGGACAGGCGTTACTTTGAGAAATCCGGGGTTACTGTGAGAAATCTGGGGTTACTGTGAGAAATCTAGGGTTACTGTGAGAAATCTGGGGTTACTGTGAGAAATCTGGGGTTACTGTGAGAAATCTGGGGTTACTGTGAGAAATCTGGGGTTACTGTGAGTGGCACGGGCGTCCTCGCCCGTGCTGTTGTGCAAATTATCTGTTGTGCAAATTAAAAGCGCAACAGCTTATAACCAACGTTGTTGTTTAGCATATACAATACTACCAATAACAATTAATATCATTACAGTAATAACAGCAGGATAAGCCAAAGGTTGATCTAATTCCGGCATATATTTAAAGTTCATACCATAGAGACCGACAATGAAAGTAATTGGTAAAAATATGCTCGAGAGCAGAGTGAGGCGATTAATTCGTTCGCTGGTTTTACTCGCAATATTATCGCGTTGAATTTCCATTAATTCTGACATCCAGGCTCTTAGCGCTTGATATTCTTGCCAGAGATTATCAACTTGATGAATTAATTCTTGATTAAATAATGCTTTCACTGATTGAGAAAACCACTGAAAATCTTCGTCATTTATCATAGCTAGCAGTGTTTTAATGCTTTGAAAATTCCTACGGACAAAACGAGTCGATTGCCTCATCGTCGCAATTTTTTGATACGTTGATTCATCACCAGAATTTTCTAAAACTTCATCTTCTAAATCATCAAGTTGACTCGAAATATAATCAAATACAGTATAGTAATTATTTAAAATATCTTTAAAAATGAGATAAAAAAGGTAGTCAATTCCCAAAAGTGAAATATCTAGAGTTGGCTTTTGAAGTTTGTTAATGAGTAGACTGAAGATTTTGACTTCGGTAATTTCAAAAGTTATGATAAAATTGTTTCCAATCACAATACTACCACGCGCTACTTCAAACTCTCGATTATTGATTTCATGAGTCAGAATTTCATAGCTGTTAAATAAACAATCTTCAATGTCTTGGTCAATTCCTATAGGAGAATAGTTGAAAATCATGTTAACACGGGATGCATTGAGTCCAAAGTGCTTGATGATTTTGGCGATTCCAGTGCGATCGCGGAAGTGAATACAACGCAGCCAGATATTTTGAGAACCATTAATCCTTTTCAGTACAGCCTCTACATCCCAACTTGTGAATGAATCTATGTGATTCTGAGCAAAGGTAAGGAGAATTAACATATAACGCTCTAGTAGATGACTTCACATTGAGGAAAATACTCATGATACAAGCTATTGTGCTTTGAATTTGTACCCTATGACGGGCGAGGACGCCCGTACCACTTATATAAATATGGAAATTTACTGGTCACTGGTTACTGGTCACTGGTCACTGGTCACTGGTCACTGGTCACTGGTCACTGTTACAATAAAGGGTTTAAACAAAACAAGCTTGTCAGTGGCTCGGTTCCAATATGCATGACAGTTTATTTGCAGGCGATGGGGAAATGTGTGCCTTAATGCGATCACACGACTGGTCGCAAACACCACTCGGACCTGTAGAAAAGTGGCCGCAAAGTTTGCGTACCACAGTGAGCATTTTATTAAACTCCCGCTACCCCATGTTCACCTTTTGGGGTCCTCATCTGGTTAAACTTTATAACGATGCTTACCGCCCCGTTCTAGGATTGACAAAACATCCAAAAGCGTTAGGTCGCCCTGCACTTGAAGTTTGGCCTGATATTTGGGATGCAATTGGACCAATGGTGGATCGAGTCATCACTCATGGGGAGTCAACCTGGTCAGATAATTTTCAGCTGTTCATGCATCGCAGTGGTTATTTAGAAGAAACCTACTTCACCTTCTCCTACAGCCCAATCCGAGATGAGACGGGCGGAATTGGTGGCTTGTTTTGTGCCTGTATGGAAACAACAAAACAAGTTTTGAGCGAGCGACGGCTCCGTACTTTGCGCGATCTAGCGGCACAAGCAGGTAAAGCGAAAACTACTGAAGCCGCTTGTGAAATTGCAGTGAGAACGCTGGCAAATAATGCAGCTGACATTCCATTTGCACTGCTTTATTTACTAGACCCTGAAGGGAAGCACGCGTATCTAGCAGGAAGCACAGGTTTGGAACCAAATACACCCGCGAGTCCAAATTTCATTGAACTTTCGGATTTAACGGAATCGTCAGGTTGGCCTTTGGCAAAAGTGGCTCATACCTCTGGGGTAGAGCGAATTGAAGATGTTATCAAGCGGTTTGGTGAGTTAAAGGTTGGTCTTTGGGACGAATCCCCCCACACTGCTTTAGTTCTACCTGTAGCATCTCCCGGACAGGAACGTCCTGCGGGATTGCTAGTGGCAGGTATTAGTTCTCGTCGCGCTCTTGACGATGATTACCAGGGATTTTTGGAATTGGTAGCAGGACAAGTGGCATCAGCGATCGCTGATGCTCGTGCCTATGAAGCCGAATGCCAACGGGCAGAAGCTCTAGCAGAAATAGATCGCGCCAAAACCGTTTTCTTCAGCAATGTTTCCCATGAATTTCGCACGCCGCTCACTCTTATGTTAGCTCCTTTAGAGGATGCCTTAACCGACACGGCAGATCCATTACCGCCTGCCCAACGCGATCGCATAGAAATTGTACAGCGTAACAGCCTGCGCTTGCTCAAACTAGTCAACACGCTCCTTGATTTTTCCCGCATAGAAGCTGGAAGAATACAGTCAGTATATGAGCCTACTAATTTAGCAACATTGACTGCTGAGCTTGCCAGTACATTTCGCTCCTTAATTGAACGCACTGGAATGTCTTTGGTCGTGGATTGCCCCCCTTTGCGCGAAGCCATTTATATTGATCGCGAAATGTGGGAAAAGATTGTGCTGAATCTGTTGTCAAATGCATTTAAGTTTACATTCACTGGAAAAATTACTGTTCGCTTGCGGGGTTTTGCCGACCGTGTTGAACTAGTAGTGGAAGATACGGGAATTGGCATTCCACCCGATGAAATTCCCCTTCTCTTTGAACGCTTCCACCGCGTTAAAGGTGCTCAAGGGCGGAGTTTTGAGGGATCGGGCATTGGCTTGTCACTGGTTCTGGAGTTAGTTAAACTACACGGTGGTAGTGTTTGTGTAACCAGTCAATTGGGACAGGGCAGTTGCTTCACAGTTTCAATTCCTACAGGATTTGCTCATTTGCCAAGCGAAAGAATTAGCGCAGCTCGCACTTTGGCATCAACAGCAATGGGAGCTATGCCCTTTCTTGAAGAAGCTCTGCGGTGGCTTCCCCAAGAAGAGGAGGGGGAGATGGGGAGAAAGGGAGAGGGGGGGAATGAACAATTACTCCCCTACAGCCCCCAACCCCAGAGGGGACCCCTAGCCCCCACTCCCCCACAGCCCCCAACCCCAGAGGGGACCCCTAGCCCCCACTCCTCTTCAGCTCGCATTCTCGTAGTGGATGATAATGCTGATATGCGGGAATACGTGAAGCGGTTGCTGAAACAACAGTATGAAGTAGAAGCTGTAGAAGATGGCATAGCAGCACTCACTGCTATTCGGCAACACCTTCCCGACTTGGTTTTGACAGACGTGATGATGCCTCGCTTAGATGGCTTTGGACTGCTGCAAGAACTGCGGGCAAATCCCCAAACACGAGAACTGCCAATTATCCTTCTGTCTGCCCGTGCTGGTGAGGAGGCGCGCATTGAAGGGCTGCAAGCAGGAGCAGATGATTACCTGACTAAGCCCTTCTCCACCCGCGAACTGTTGGCACGGATAGAAGCCAGTTTAAAGACGGCACAGATCCGCAAAGAAGCGGCCTTGCAGGAACAGGCACTTCGTCTTACAGCTGAAAAAGCACAACAGGAAGCAGAGGCAACTGCTCAACGGCTATCTCATATTTTGGAAAGTATGAGTGATGCTTTTGTTGCCCTGGATCGAGATTGGCGGATTACTTATCAAAATGCCGCCGCAGAAAGAGTTAACAATAACAAGCCCCGCAGTGAAGTGCTGGGAAAAACCCATTGGGAAGAATGGCCTGCATCGGTGAACAGCAATTTGGAAATTCAATACCGATATGCAATGGAACATCAAGTACCCGTTCACTTTGAGGAGCATTACTACTCTCCTCCCGATTATGATGTGTGGCTGGAAATCCATGCCTATCCATCAACAGAAGGGCTGGGGATTTTCTTTCGCGATATTGGCGATCGCAAACTTGCCGAAGCAAAATTGAAACAGTCCAAACAAGAGCTAGAAATTCGAGTTGCCGAACGTACAGCTGAGTTAAGTCGGCTCAATGCCGAGTTACAACAAAATGAATTAACCCTTCGCAGTTTTTCCGAACATATCGAAGCCTCACTGCGAGAAAAGGAGGTATTGCTCAAAGAAATACACCATCGCGTCAAGAACAATTTAGGTATTGTCAGTAGTTTGTTACAGATGCAGTGTAGACGTACCCAAGATTCACAAGCCACTGCTATTTTACTCGATAGTCAAAACCGTATTGCCTCCATTGCTTTGGTACATGAAAAGCTCTACCGCTCTGAAGATTTGGCCAACATCAATTTTGCTCAATACATTCCTGACTTAGTCACTCACTTATTTGATTCATATAATATAAGGTCAAGTCACATCAAACTCCATTTTCAAGTTGAGGATGTGGGTTTGGATATAGAAAGCGCTATTCCGTGTGGTTTGATTGTCAATGAACTCGTTTCTAATGCTTTAAAATACGCTTTTCCCAACAAACAAACGGGGGAAATCCTAGTGAAGTTATATGAACACGAACATCATTTGATATTGATTGTTCAAGATAATGGAGTGGGTTTGCCTGTAGAATTTGATAAGAAAAAGACAAAAACACTAGGTATAAACCTTATTCAGGGTTTAGTAAAACAATTAAGGGGAAGCATTGAGATTAACTCTCAGCAAGGCACGGAATTCAAAATCACTTTGAAAAAAGGTAAATAAAGCGTTATTTGTCATTTATTATTCTAAAACTTACGTATTATCCGAGCGCTATTCTATTAGTTTCGCTTAATTATTGAGCAAAAATTATGCTGATTTTTTTGCATTTTTGTAGATTTCAAAAATCAAACAGGAGTCCTATAGATGGATATTTCTAAACGGCGTTTGTTCGATGAAAACTATCAACAATCATTACTGACAGTTACAGGAAATATGCCAGTAGTTGATATCATAGAGCAAATGAGCCACGCTCAAACCAGCTATGCACTTGTGTTAAAGCAGCAGGAATTGGTTGGCATTTTCACAGAACGAGATGCGGTTCGGGCGATCGCCAATCGCACTTTATTTGAGAACATAACCGTGGCTGAAGCTATGACCCAACCTGTGATTACTATAAGTAAGGCAGATGCTGAGGATATTGCTATTGTCCTGCAAAAATTTCACCAGCATGGTATTCGCCACTTACCAGTGATGGATAATGGAGAACTGCTTGGAATTGTCACCCAAACTAGTGTATTGCGGGTGCTAGAATCAATTAGAGTCAATTTTGCGTTCGAGACTTTACAACAAACAATTGATGCCAAAAGGGCAGTTAGTTCTCTGGCGGATATTACAGCACGCAAACAAACAGAGTTAGAAATCATCAAGAGCCGTGACCTGCTAGAAGTCATGTATAATGAGTCTGCTGATGCGATCTTTCTAGTGGATGCGGAAACATTAATAACCACTGATTGTAACCAACGGGCAGTGGAACTCTTTGAAGCTTCCAGCAAGGCTGAAATCATAAATATTGAAGGTCAGGCACTGCAAAAACAACAGTTTAGTTCCGATGAGTTAAGTGCTATTGTGGCAGAAATTAATCAGCGAAGGGTTTGGAGCCAGGAACTTCAATATGTTACAAAGAAAAACAATGAATTTTGGGGCAACATAGCAGTCAAGCAAATTACAGTTGCCGATCAAGTGATGAATTTAGTAAGGATCGCAGATATCAGCGATCGCAAACGCGCCGAACAGATGTTAGAATTGCAAGCTGTGATTACCCGAAACATGGCGGAGGGAATTTGCCTGGTTCGAGCCACTGATGGAATCATTGTATACGCCAACCTCAAATTTGAGAAGATGTTTGGCTATGATAGTGGTGAACTCACAGGTCAGCATGTATCAATTGTAAATTACGAAGATGAAAACATGACGGCTGAAGAGGTTAACCAAGCAATTCGTGCTGCCGTCCTGCAACAGGGGGAAGCAACCTATGAAGTCCACAATGTTAAGAAAGATGGCACACCATTCTGGTGTCGCGCAACTACATCTGTTTTTAAACATCCTGAGTATGGAATTGTCCTTGTTGCTGTTCAACAAGACATCACTGAGCACAAGCAAGCTGAGGAAAAAATTCAAAGATCTCTGAAAGAAAAGGAGGTATTACTCAAAGAAATACACCATCGCGTCAAGAACAATTTAGGTATTGTCAGCAGTTTGTTGCAGATGCAGTGCAGGCGTACCCAAGACCTGCAAGTAACACCAATTTTGCTTGATAGTCAAAATCGCATTGCCTCTATTGCTTTGGTGCATGAAAAGCTCTACCGCTCTGAAGATTTGACCAACATCAATTTTGCTCAATACATTCCTGACTTAGTCACTCACTTATTTGATTCATATAATATAAGGTCAAGTCACATCAAACTCCATTTTCAAGTTGAGGATGTAGGTTTGGATATAGAAAGTGCTATTCCGTGTGGTTTGATTGTCAATGAACTCATTTCTAATGCTTTAAAATACGCTTTTCCCAACAAACAAACAGGAGAAATTATAGTGAAATTATATGAAGATGAGCATCATTTAATACTAATTGTTCGAGATAATGGAGTGGGTTTGCCTGTAGAATTTGATAAGAAAAAGACAAAAACACTGGGTATAAACCTTATTCAGGGTTTGGTGAAGCAATTAAGGGGAAGCATTGAGATTAACTCTCAGCAAGGAACGGAATTCAAAATCACTTTCAAAAAAAGTAGAGATATACCATGATGACCCTATCATCAGACACTTATAAAACTAAGAATATTCAAATTTTAATTGTAGAAGATGAGTATATTTTAGCACTCAACTTGCAAGAAAGTTTAGAGACTTTAGGTTATACAGTTATGGATACGGCAGATTCAGGAGAAGAAGCAATTGCGAAAGCAACCGAGTTGCGTCCAAACTTGATTCTTATGGATATTCGTCTGCAGGGAGAAATGGACGGCATTCAAGCAGCAGAGCAAATCTGGAATCATTTACAAATTCCTATCATTTACCTAACTGGACACTCTGACAAAAGTACTGTAGAACGAGCAACGCTGACATTTCCCTTTGGTTACATCCTCAAACCTGTCAGAGAACAAGAACTGTATGTAGCAATTCAAACAGCACTCAACCGTTATGAACGCGAGCAATTTTTGACTTCCGTACTGCGGGGAATAGGAGATGGAGTGATTGTGGTTGATACGCAGCTGCGCGTCAAGTACATGAATCAGATAGCAGAATCTCTCACAGGCTGGCTATTTGATACAGCAAAAGAGCAAATGTTAGATGAAGTCTTCCAGATTATCAACGAACAGACTCAGCTAAGAGTAACGAACCCAATTACCCTAGCTTTACAACAAGAAACGACTATTTGTTTGAGCGATCCCACTTTACTGATTGCCAAAGATGGCACAAAAACTCCTATAGCTGATAGTGCTACCCCAATAAAAGATAATCACGGTGCAATTACTGGAGCCGTCATGGTTTTTCGGGATGACACCCAACGCAGGTTAATCGAAGAACGAAACCTAGCGGCGGAACGCGCCCAACAACTACAAATTCAGATTGCAGAACTCCAACGCTTAAACAAATTGAAAGAGGAATTTTTGACAGTTACCTCTCATGAAATGCGAACTCCCTTATCAAATATAATAACGGCAATCTCATTACTAGAAAATCTATTGGATCGGCAAGGTATCTTGCAATCAGAAGCTACATCTATAGAGCGTTGCTTAAGTATTTTGCGTTACGAGTCTGAACGGGAGTTAGATTTGGTGGATGATTTACTCACCATTCGGCTCCTTGATGCTGATATCTATCGCTATGAATTAACTTCAGTCCAACTCCAATACTGGTTACCTCATTGTGTTGAGAGTTTTCAGAACTTGGCTCAATCTCAACAACAAACTTTAACAATTGAGGTTCCTAGAGATTTACCATCTCTTATGACCGATTTACCAACTTTAACTCGAATTGTATCAGAGTTACTCAACAATGCTTGCAAGTATACTCCTTGTGGAGAAAATATTACAGTCACAGCTCGACTTGCTGATAATACCAATACTCAAAGTTCGTATTTGCAAATTCTGATTAGCAATTCAGGAGTAGAAATTCCGGAACAAGAACGCGATCGCATTTTTGAGCCGTTTTACCAACTGCCTCAAAGTCAAACAACAGAACCAATTAACATTTTTGATTTGTCCAACCAAACTCCATCTAGCCAACTTAAGCCAAATAGCTGTACGGGATTGGGCTTGGCGTTAGTGAAAAAGCTGGTGAACTTTCTCCAAGGTTCGATTGAAGTTACAAACACTCAAGGCTGGACAATCTTCACGGTTCAACTGCCTTTAACGTTGTCTGACTGTCTTGGGAGTAGGGAGTAGGGAGTAGGGAGTAGGGAGTAGGGAGTAGAGAAGAGGGATGTTCATGATTGGTGATGAAATTTTTTTATCGAAACTGCGGTTGAGCAGTAAGCTTTAAATCTATGCAAATCTAGTTAATCTTGGTTTTCCCAATTGGCTAACCAGATTTCTAACTCTTTTCGTAGCTTAATCTTCCAATCGGGGATTGCCATAATTCTTTCTCTGAGTCCCGGCTTGAGATTAATTTGTAATGCCCTGCGGTCTAGCGGGGCATTTGACACAAAACCAAAGTTGTGATTTTTCTGGAAAGGCATTGACATTATTTTTATATATTGATATAACAATATATAGCAATATCTTAAGGGTCAAGTCAATGGCTAAAAGCAAAAAGCAACGGCAAACTGAATACGTTTATACGCAGATCGTGCCTGTTGTTTTTTGCTCCGATGAGGCACAGGTAAACGAAATTATGCATCTGTGCGGCATTCCACGATCAATCACCTATAACAAGCTAGGGTCGTTACAAGGCTGGGGTGTTGATTGGAAAAAAGCGGATTCCATCGTTAGGAGAATTATCACTCCTGATGAGATTGGGCTTCCGGCAAAGATATGGGAATGGTCAGTCTGCGACGCAATGAAAGCGATTTCCGCACAACAAGAAGCAGCGAAAGTTTTTCTGATACGGGAAATATGGCGAAAATATCCCATAAGTGCGAATCAACGACAAAGACTCGAATGGATAAAAGAGAACAAAGGCAAGAAAAAAGGGGATGAACTTAAAGCTGTTAAACAAAAAGCCTTGGAACTATTTCCACTTTGTTCAGTTGAAATTGCGCGTAACAGATTATTTGAATTATTAAACACAGATCCTACTAGAGATCATTGGCTTCATCGCCAGTTCCGAATTCAATACCAGCGAGGACACACATTTGTCAGAAATCAAATAGTGTATCAAAACGCTGGTTATAGCTGTCGGCGGATTAATCGTCATTTTGTAGAGCTGCAAATCCAAGGACTAGAACGTGGTAAAAGAATCACTCTAAGACTAAGGTGTCGTCACATTATTAAAGGTCAGATTCGGGTTATTCGGAACGAGCTTGGACTGCTTGAAGTACACTGTACTCGATCGCGATCGCTAATTCTACCTTCGGGTAAGCCTACTCAAAAATTCGGAATTGACAAAGGGTACACAGAAGGATTTTATACTTCATTTGGGAAAAGGATCGCTCCTGGTCTTGGTAAATTAATGACTGAAAAGACCGAGCGGATCGCAAAAACCAATCGCAATCGTTATCGGATTCGGGCTTTTGGGGAAAGTATTGCACCACACGATCCTCAAAAAGCAGCACGTATCCTCAAAAATAATTTAGGTTATAAAGTAAAGTCTCGGAAATTAAAACGCGAGAAAGAAACTATTAAAAATTTTATTCGCTCTGATTTACGACGGAATATTACAACGCCCGTCGATATCATCTGCGAAGATCTCACTCAACCAATTAAGGGTAAGCGACAAGCGAAACGCATCAACCGCAAGCTTAACTCTTGGATGAAGGGAGAATTACAAGCTTCATTGGAGAAAATCTCTGTGGAGACAGGATCGACAATATCAGTGGTCAATCCTGCTTATACATCGCAAATTGATTGCGTG
Source organism: Scytonema hofmannii PCC 7110 (assembly GCF_000346485.2). NCBI lineage: Bacteria > Bacillati > Cyanobacteriota > Cyanophyceae > Nostocales > Scytonemataceae > Scytonema > Scytonema hofmannii. Next base: position 5,609,308 of record NZ_KQ976354.1, on the reverse strand, counting down.
ACTGGGACGCTGTTAGGTCAAAGACTTGGCGATCGTTTTACTCGTTTTACGGGGGATGTTTTACACGCTGATGTGGTTGCTGCAATAAATATCTGCAATCGCGAACAGGATAACCAAATCACGCGATCTATGAAATCACTTGAGGTGGAAGCGATTCTTATCGATCGCACTGTTCAATACTTACATTCAATTGGGTGTTCGGTGTCAGACGCTTTAGATCGCGGTTGGTTGCCAACTAAATTTAAAGTGAAAGCTCTGAATTATGAAAGTGAGTATTACCTATAGGGGTAGTAGGTACGGTCACTCTCCAACGGCTGGAAGTTTAAACCAATTAAACGACAACGCTCTCAAACGCAGTAACCAGTTTGGATGACACCAGCAATTAATGACATTTCTGCTTATTGCATAGCTTTATGTAGATTTAGTTTACCCCTTCAGTCCTCTCACTCCACCCAGTCAAGAATGTTGCAAACCTTACTAACCAAATCTTGAGGATTAAATGGCTTGGTAATAATTCCAGCCACCCCTAAGTTAAGAAGCTGTCTCTGTTCGCTCAACTGAGTCTTAGCTGTCAGCAAAATAGTAGGAATATGACAAGTAACGGTATTTGCTTGTAACTGCTTAAAAGTTGTTGGACCATCCATCATAGGCATCATTACATCCAGCAGAATAGCATCAGGCTGTTCAACGGCTGCAATTGCGATCCCCTCCATACCTGAAGTAGCACTTAGCACATCCCATCCAGCAACGACCTCTAAAGAAATCTGGATAATATTTCTTACCCCATCTTCATCATCAATCACTAAGACTCGTTTGGTCATATTTTTCCTTTATTTCTTATCTCCGACTTTTTAGTTGAAAAACTAGGGAGTAGAGCACCAGTTCATTAATCCTTTTTTGAGATCCGCAGTTCACATATACCTATAAATAAGAAATTAACTCTATATTGTGAATAATTTGTGAACTCTTCAAAAACTTAAAAAAACGTAACACCAACAATAGTTAAAAATAATACATTGATTCTCGAATTTGGTTGCTTGTGTTTTGGCTTCAAAAGTCGAAGCGTTGCTACTGTAACGCCAGTATCTAAGAGACCTTTCCAAAAAATAATGTAGAGACGCGCTGTTTGAACCGTCTTTACAGAGATTGTACGCAATGCACAATTAATTTCTGGAGATAGCCAAGGAAGCGAATGATAACTTATGTCAGAGAATCAAGGGATATTGCAGCTAAACAAGTCTTAAAAAGAAGAGTATCATATATTATACCAGTCCTTTTTAGCGGTTTGGAGAATACCGCAATTATCCACTCAAAATATTTAAGAAATTAGGTGATTGTAGTGACAACAAATCAAGAGCTTGAACTTGAGAATGCAACCCTCCGCAATCAGATCCAAGTTTTAAAAGAAACTTTAAGAGCTATTACTATGGGTGAGATTGATGCTTTAGATGTATCCGATGCTCAAGTTCAGAAAGTTTTGACATTGCAGAATGCAGAACAACTAGCAAATCTCATGTTATGCGAACAATCAGCGCGTATAGAAGCGGAAACCGCACTGCAAAAAGCAACAGTAGACTTAGAGACAAAAGTTGCAGAACGAACATCTGAATTAACTACAAAAAATTTACATTTGCACAGATTAATTAGTATTTTAGAAGATGTCATTAAACGCCAGCAAGACATGGACGCGCAACTTCGAGAAGTTGAACGTCGCTGGCGCAGCTTGTTGGACAACGTGCAATTGTTGGTTGCAGGGCTTGACAGTACAGGTAAAGTTGAATACCTCAATCCTTTCTTTTTAAGATTAACTGGTTATACGCAAGATGAAATTTTAGGAAAGGATTGGATGGAAAATTGTATTCCGCAGCATCAGCAACAGGATGTAAAAGATTTCTTGACAGAAATGTTACAGCACGAATTACATCTTCATTCTCAAAACTATATTCTTACCAAATCTGGAGAAGAACGACTGATTGCTTGGAATCATACTGTACTGCGAGATTCAAAAGGCAGAATTGTAGGTATTATGAGCATTGGTGAGGACATTACTCAACGTCACGCGTTGGATAAAATCAAAGATGAGTTTATCTCAGTTGTCAGTCACGAACTTCGTACTCCTCTGACTTCAATTCATGGAGGTTTAAACTTGTTAGCAACCGGTTTAGTCCCTACTGAGTCTGAAAAGGGTAAGCGATTGATTCAAATTACTTCTGAAAATGCCGAACGCTTAGTGAGATTAGTTAACGATATTTTAGATTTAGAAAGATTGCAATCTGGAAAAATTATTTTATCTAAACAAAAAGTTGATACTAATAAACTGTTAACTAAAGCAGCAGAGACAATGCAGTTTACAGCTAATAATTCTGATATTAAAATATCAATTATAACTCAATCTCTTGAAGTGAACGTAGATAGCGATCGCATTATCCAAGTCCTGACAAATTTGTTAAGTAACGCTCTTAAATTTTCGCCTAACAGTTCTACAGTTACAATGATAGCAGAAAAAGTTACAGAAAAAAACGATTCCTCTTCTGTTGTATTATTTAAGGTACAAGACCAAGGCAGAGGTATTCCGGCGGACAACATAGAAACTATTTTTGAACGTTTCCATCAAGTGGATGCTTCTGATTCTCGCAAGCATGGTGGTACTGGTTTAGGTTTGGCTATTTGCCGCAGCATTATACAACAACATGATGGAAAAATTTGGGCTGAAAGTCAAATAGATGTGGGCAGCACTTTCTTTTTTACTATTCCTTTATTATGAAGGCAAAGGGCAGAAGGCAAAAAAAATATTTTTTTATTCATTACATTGAATCGTAAATAAACATCTCCAGAAATGAATCGTGCATCGTCTACAAATTAGTAGGTAGGGCTAAAGCCCACCATAAACATCATATGGTGGGCTTTAGCCCACTATACTTCATTTTCAATTGTTTTCTATTAACTAAAAAACATATTGATAATGTTCCTATGATACAAACAAAAACTAATTGAATTGCCTTAATTAACAGTCATCCTATTTTATTTGTAAAAATTCAACCCTTCAGAAAATCGGTTTTCTTAAGAAACCATGTTTCTGGACTTTTACGAATGATTTAGGGTGCTATAGTACTTTTGTCTTGATTGGCATTATGACTAAAGTCTGATGTCAATTTTTATGAAATTCTCTATACTAGATGTGGTAGGAATTATTTCAATTAAATTGAGACTAGATCGTGCTTTTTGAGAGATAGCTTACTACTCAAACTTCAGAGTGTGAAGAGGACAAAAAAATCAGGGTTTTTACTCCCATCTAGTACTTTAAGTAGCATTGCAAATTTCCTTAAAGCTTAGTGAAAAATTTAGAAACATTATGCGTGTTTTTAAAAATTAGAAAATATGCTTCGTTTCGATGCGTTTAAATGGTGTCTTTTTTAACTTAAACAGTCAATGGACTCAAACTTAGGAAATAAACAAATGCGTGTTTTTATTACAGGTGGATCGGGGTTTGTTGGTCGCAACTTGATAACGGCTCTTGTACAACGGGGAGTGGAAGTGCGATCGCTTGTAAAATGGGAAGCGGAAATTGAAATTATCAAGTCTTATGGGGCTATCCCCATCTTTGGGGATATCAATGATTCACAAGTTTTAAAGTCTGGGATGACAGGATGTAGTGTTGTCTTTCACGCTGCAGCAAAGGTAGATGACTGGGGAGTTTTCGAGGATTTCCAGGAAGTTAACGTCAGTGGAACAGAACAAATTATTGCCATTGCAAAAGAAACAGGTGTATCGCGTCTTGTGTACGTGAGTACGGATGCTGTGTTGATCGGAGGAAAACCAATTATTAATGCTGATGAAACCCAACACCTTCCAAAAAAGCCACTCGGTTTTTACGCACTGACTAAGGCGATCGCAGAAACAAAAGTGATTGCAGCAAACTCAGATGAACTCACAACAGTAGTGATTCGTCCGCGTTTTGTTTGGGGAAAAGGAGACACCACACTGTTAGCACGTTTTATTAGAGCCATCCACAATAAAGAGTTTGCTTGGATTTCCGGAGGTCGCTATTTGACTTCTACCTGTCACGTCAAAAATTTGTGTGAAGCTCTGATTCTGGCGTCAGAAAAAGGAAAAGGCGGTGAAATATATTTCATCACCGATGGTGCGCCTGTAGAATTTCGCAGCTTTATTACAGAGTTATTACAGACTCAAGGAGTTGAACCAGGTACACGCAGTCTACCACGTTGGTTGGTCTGGACATGGGCATGGATTTTAGAGAGCGCGTGGACTTTGTTAAAACTTGAGGGTTTACCTCCTATCACCCGAACAGCTTTGTCTATGATAGGGTCTGAAGTTACGGTAAATGATACTAAGGCTCGACGCGAACTGGGTTACACAGCAGTGATTTCACGACAAGAAGGATTGTTAGAAATGGAATAAGGGATGTCCAAGGAATAAATTATCCGGTGATTGTGGGATGGGCTTCTAGCCTGCACCTGATATAGAACGGGCGAGGACGCCCGTCCCACAAGAGAAAGAGAAAGTTGGATATTTTTTATTTGGAAGTAGAGACTAAGCATGGCTAGTCTCTACAAAGAAACTGGGTTTTTTGCCTCCTTTTTGAATGCTGTATTAGGGCTCTTTCTTCTGCGCTCTCTGTGCTCTCTGTGCCTAGTAAGGTTCAAAAGTAATTGAAGCTCTAAGGACATGATATGCCTAAAGTTTTTAGAATATCTAAACTCACCTCATAGACATCCTCCTGAGGAACCACTGGCATCTGTTTCTGGTTTGTTTCCACAGCGACTTTGATATCATGAGCTAATTGGGTCACATCTTCTATTGCTAAAATCCAAGTATTGACATATTGTTGAACTATACTGTCACGAATACCTATTTGTAGCGCACGGCGTTCGAGTCGATGCAGTGATAAATTTCTGTCTGGGTCCCATTGATAGCGTACTTCTGAGTTGTCTAATGCTCGTCTCCACTCTTGTTCGGATGCAAAGATTTTGCGATCGCACGTTGTCGGTATTCCTTGTGCCAGAATTGTCTGAAAACCTTCATGACTGAGTTTTATTTTCAAGATGCGTTCTTGTCTGTGCTTGGTTGCATAGCCAGAACGATACAACATCCAACCGAAGGATGGCTTGATCCAAGTCATCCTATCTAAATTAAAGCCTTTGCCAAAGGTACCTTTAAGTACAGCTTCATCAGCAATGGAAGGTTTAAATGCTTGATAGACAAAAATACCTTCTTTATCATAACCGGCAAGGATTTGTTGTTGCATATTGAAATTCCTCTTTATGCTACAAAAATACTACAAAGTCAGGAGAATATCACGCCAAAATAGATTCAGAGGAAAGCTATATAGAGGATACTTTTCCATGTCTGTGGAAGCTTATGCTATTTTAGATGGTGGTGGAGTCAAAGGTGCTGCATTAGTCGGGTGTTTAAAAGCAGCAGCAGAACAGGGTATAAAATTTATAGGTTACGGCGGAACATCAGCTGGAAGTATCGTCGCTTTACTTGCAAATGTGGGCTACTCCCCAGAAGAAATTAGAAAGATTATGGTAGAGGAAATTAATTTTCATGATTTTTTAGATGATGCAGAAAGGAAATTACAGCGTTTTAAAGAGCTACCCCAAAATCTCTCTAAAAGTATTTCTAAAGATTTAGTTTTATTAAAAAATTTAGATTTAATTAATGAACTCAGACAAAATTTTGGGTTTTGTAATGGTAATAAACTCACTAATTTTCTTTTAAAGAAGATCCAAAACAGTCAGAAATTGGAAAACAGTGAGTTTTATTTAAAACAACAACTTAAGAATGCAACAGATATTACTTTTCAAAATCTCAGAGATATAGGATGTCCTCCTCTAAAAATTGTAGCTTCAGATATCAAAAATCACAAAGCTGTTATCTATCCTGAAAATGAAGGGGAGGAAGCTTTAAATTATTCTGCGATCGCAGCCGTCAGAGCATCTATGAGCTATCCCTTCGTGTTTACTCCAGTCATAGAAGATGAGAGTGTTTTGGTAGATGGAGGTTTAAGTAGTAATTTGCCAGTCTTTTTGTTTAAGGAAGAGCAAAGGAAAAATTCCAGACCAGTTATCGCCTTTGATTTATACAATCAAGAAGCTCCAAAATCTTCTACTCACCCAAAGCCTAAATATGAATTTGGTCAGTTTTGCAGTGATATGTTAGCTACTATAATAGATTCAAGCGATGATTTACTCAGGTCTGTTATAGACAAAGTTTATCATGTCCGCGTTCCCATACCAGCTAATATTAAAACTCTTGATTTTTCTATGGACGTAGAATTAAGAGAAAGTCTTTTTTATCGAGGATATAGTGCAACGGCTAGCTTTCTGATATTAAATTTACCCCAATGGAAAAAAGCAACGAATACTATCGAGCAATTGCAAGCTTTACACGCGCCACCTTATTTGGTTAAACCTACTCTCAAAACAATTGTTAGAGAAATAGAAGAAAGCACAAATCTCAGGAATTGCCGTGCTTATATCATGCTACCAAAAGAGGAAAGTCGGTTTGCGATCGCATATCAATATAATATGGATGAAGATCCAGATGTAGATTGGCAGATAGACATAAATAACAAAGGTGCTTGGGGAGAATCATGGAGAGAGCGAAAGTTTTTTTTACTCAATGTTAAGAACTTAAAACAAGAACCTTCTGTATTTAACATGACAAAACCTCAAGTTAACAAAATTCCTAAAGATAGAAAAACGATAGTGACTGTACCGATCTTCAATTGGAAAACTATTACAGAAATGACAGAAGAAGATTTTGAAAAATTTATTCAATTTGAATCCACAAATTTTCAGCAGATTATTGAAAATTATGAATTGATTGGGATTCTCGCACTTGATACCACTACTGAAATTGAGGAAGTGCTCAATTCACAAGATATGCTAACTCAGATTTATCGAACTATGATGGTAGGAGCGAGTATACTCTCAGGAACATTAAAGTAGGAGACAAGATGATCGATCCCAGTGGAATCCAACCTTTGCCAAACCATAAATTGAAGGTAAGACAAGTCAATCCGGGTTTATATAGTATAGAAAATACCTATGAAGGTGTTTATGAGTATTTTACAGAACATTCCATTGTCAAAGCAGAAACCACTGCTTCCCAAGAATCACTTGAAGACTGGCGAAAAGAATTTGGAACAGAAACAAAATTAGTCAGTAAGTCAGCACAATTAAAGTAGGTTGGGTTGAGGAACGAAACCCAACATTTACAGGACATTGTTGAGTTTCCCCAAGGGGAAAGCCCAACCCACAAAATTCTTATCCGAGTAGTATTGATTAGTCATTAGTCATTTGTCATTCGTCATTGGGAAGGATTGCGAAGTTAGAATCCCAGTTTCTTCAAGAAATCGGAGTTCTGACACCCCTTATAAATTATGAATTGTTCAGGAGGTAAGGGTGCTACAAGTTTTACTGGATGCAGATATTGCTTTAGAGTGGATACTCAACCGCAGCCCTATTGTTGAAGAAGTCGAAATTATCTGGTATTTAATCAACAGTCATGTTATAGAATGCTACATGACAAAAATCGGTATAGGTAAAATTCATCTTATCCTGAGTGAATTTAACGGAATTAAAGCCAATGATTTTGTTTTTTACTTAGAAGGAGTCGTAAAAATATGCCCTGTTGATTACAATCTTTTGCAAGAATCGCGAAAGTCCCCACTAGATTTTGAAACAGCAGTAGAAATAGAGTGTGCCAAGCAAAAGCAGTGTTATTATATAACTCAAAAATCTCATGATTTAATTATCAATTATTATGACAAAGTCCCCCAGTTAGGGGAACTATGGGATTTATTAGGACGCGAGTTTGCAAGTAAAATGAACGAAGTTCTGCATCAGAAAAAAATCAATTTAATTTCCGTCTGGGCTGCTAAGCAAGGCTTAGGAGAACTTATCAAATGGAATCTTAACAGTGACCAGTGACCAGTGACAATAATCTATTTGATGACTAATAAAGGTATACTCTTCATATCAATAGATTCAGATAAGTAGCCATTTACTAAAATTCTGAGATTCAACTGTTGACAAGCATTACACCAATAAAAATAATCAGGCTGATCTGCATTCGGTAAAATACGCCCAACATAATAACTTCCGTCTACGGCATCTTTAGCTATAACGCAAAACCGCTCATACACCAATCGTTGGGTTTCTTTTTTAATCAATTCTGTCTCATCAAAAAAATTCTCAGACTGCAAAGGGTAAGCTTGTGATTTCATGATTAAAGTTGGTAAAGACACAAGTATTAAAATTCATACATACAATCCTATACGTTATTAAAAATTTTTTATACATCATGAGATTTTTCTCATGATTTTTTCATGTGACACCCCACACTTACAACGATGAATTGAGTCAATTAAATATTGTTTATCTGAAAGTTCCCTTAAGCAAAATTTAATTACTTTCGGCTCTGCGCTGGTTGAGTTCTTTGCACTTCGCTTCAGCTGCTTGATAAGCTGCTAAGTACTCTTTACCACCTAGCATCACATCTCCGTAATAGTCATAAGGAGGCTCGCCATAGATGGGTAAGGGGTCATCTTCTGGATAATCTTCTTTCGATTCTTCTATAATGGCTTTCAGTTTTTTTACGCTGATTCGCTGTGCTGGAAAATACAGAAGCTCTTGTGGATCTTGCTTGAGATAGGGTAATGTAGGGTCAAGAATGCGATCGCTCAATTCAACCCAAGCGTGTTCGATAGGTTTGTAAGGTTTGCCAGCAAAAGCCAAAAAGCCCTGGACGTAAGTTGCTCCCTCAGTCTTCAAGGCTGCTTTGTAAGCATTATCAAATGGAGTCTTCGCCTTGCTTTTTATACTTTGGGCTATTTCTTTGGAAAGCGCTTCATCAAGTGGTAATATCATCAAACGCGAGGAATTGAGCAGCAACCTTAACATACTAGCAGTTTTGAGTTCGTTGTGGAATAGGCAATATATAGAGTCATGGTGATGTGTTAACTATGACTGTTGTTTCAGGCATTATTCACATCTCGTTCTAACTCGTCAGTTGTTAAAGCAAAAGGCGATACCTGATATTGTCCTAACAATAGTAAGAATTGTACTCGCGATATTCCTGCTAATTGAGCAGCACGACCTGATGATAATTTGCCAAGTTCAAAAAGTTTGACGGCTGCTAGAATTTGCAGTTCTTTGGCTATCGTTTCCGGTGTTTCTTTAAGGCTGATTAATACTTCTTCAGGAATTTCAAGTTGAACTGTACTTATATTTAACATGATAAGGTGTGTAATATCCCATCCACAACAGCAACACTTAATTCACAACGTTTTTCCCAACTACCTCTAATAACAACAAAACGCCTACTCCTAGATTCTAACGATTGAATACAGCGATCGGTAGTTTATTTCTTGGAAATCCCTAATTCAACAATTTCTTCAATTCTGCATCCGTAATTTCTTCCATGAATTTGGTTAGTGGTCAGTGGTTGGTTGCTAGAAAACTGCGGAAAACCAATTATCTCCGAAATGTTGGGATGGGCGTCCTCGCTCGTTCCAAAGATCCAGTGACACGTGCTACAAAAGCAGTTATTTGTAGTTTCGGGGACTATTGCCTTCCACAATAATTCTGTGTTTTTAGTCAAAATTTCTGTTTTCGTCAACTCCTGTTGACAAAAAGTAATAATTTTTGTTAAAATTATTTATATAAATTAATAAAAATAAGAAAAAGTTTTCAGATTAGTCCCATCGACATTTGGATTCCTCAATGTACCTCGGCTGTCAAACCGAGGTTTTTTGTAACCTAAAACCACATACATAAACCAATCATTATCCGCGTCCATCTGCGTTTATCTGCGGTTCCATAAACAAATCAAAGAATTAACCATTGTGTAATATCCCATCCACCGCAGCAACACTTAATTCAAAGCGTTCTGCCCAAGTCCCTCGAATAACGACAAAACGCCTGCCTCTAGATTCTAGCGATTGAATGCAGCGATCGCGAAATTCTTCTCTAAGGTGAGGTAAAAACCTTTGGTTGTCATCAACCCAAGGAACATCAACATCCAACAATAAATACAAATCATACGTCCGTCGATTTGCCTCATCATGTATCCACTCAGGACACTCCCCAAACAAGACATCACTCCAAATAGTCGTAGTCAGCAAATCTGTATCGCAAAAAAGAAGACGGTTTGCTTGTCGGGCTAAAGCATTTTCTGAAGCAATTTGACCTCTCGCAATCTTGGAAATATCCTCAAAATCGCACCATCCTCCCTTAACATCAAGCAATCCACGAGCATACTCGCTGACCCAAACAGTATTGTAGTGAGACGCTAAGTTTTGTGCCAAAGTCGATTTGCCTGTAGATTCGGGACCAAAAATGCAGATGCGACGAACAAAATACGGTCGAACACAGGGCGGTATGTAATTCCAGTTAGCGAAGGGGTCTTGCCGGACTTTAGTTCCAGAGATATTTACCGTACTACGCATATGGTCTACAGGTATATAAGTTGCCCCAAGAATTTCTGCCAGTTTCCAACCATAATCTTCAGAGGCAAATACATAATCTGGACGTGTGGGCAGTACTCTGCGGATGGTACCATACCAGATTTGCCAAAAATCAGGATGCTCCTTTGGTTCTTGGGGAATTTCATCAGTCACATGCACCACCTCCACATCCGGAAACATTTCCCGCATCCAACAGTAGCGAAGATATCCGGGAATCGGTTCAGATTGAATAGAACAAACAAGAACTGTGAGGCGATCGACGTAGTTTCGGGCAAAATCAATAAGATACTGGTGTCCTAAATGAGGAGGCATAAACTTGCCCAGTATCATCCCAGTACCTGTTTTTTGTAAGCCTTTTTCCATGTCAAATACCCCAGTACCGCCAAAATAAGAAACACAGCATAAAGCCCTGTTGTTGGATAAAGTTGCTTAGCTGCGTAGACGCCAACTGCTAATATATCCACTGCAATCCAAATCAACCAGCACTCCAAAATCTTCTTTGCCATCAACCACTGAGCAATAAGACTCATAACAGTAATAGCGGCATCTGGGTAAGGTAAAGCAGCGTTTGTATAACTATGCATGACAAAACCAAGAGAGAAAGTCCCAACAATCGCAACTCCACTCCAAATAATTGCCTGTACCTGCTTGATACGGCTGACCCGAAGTTCTCCCCGATTTTGACCTCCATGCAACCACACATACCAGCCGTAGATTTGTAGAAAAACGTAGATGACTTGCAAGATGGCATCTGAATACAAACGGGCTTCATAAAAAATAAAGATATATAAAAACACCATCACTATGCCCGTAGGCCAGCACCAGATATTTTCTTTAACAGTCAGCCAAACGCTAACCAGACCGATGATGGCAGCAACGATTTCAAGAGAATTCATTTAATCAATTTTATTTATCGAATCCAAAAATAATAATATTTGCTTTTATCATTTAGATAATATAAAAAGGAATTAGGCAAATAAAACTCTTTGTTCAAGAGGTAAAAGATGGAAAAGCAGATTAAAACACAAAGTTTTCTCAATAGTATTGTTTATTTAAGAGGTGGGTTATGTTAGAAGAGATAGACAAGCATGATTTTCTTTATCAAAAACGAACATATCGCGGTCAGTTTAATCCAGCAGCTTTATTATTCAACGCTAACTTACAAGAATTTGCAACAAGAGTCAGTTACATCTCCAACCTACAAACTCTTGGAAAGCTGTCTCCAGCAGAATCTTACGAGCAAATTGACGCTCTTTGGAACCAGCTAAAAAGCAGCTATTCATCACTGGGGTATAATAATCTAGAAAATTAGCAATGTGTTAGATGGATGGTGCCACTTCTGCCTGTGCGGCTTCACTTTTACTTGCAGTCACAGGATGCCGTACAGTCAAGACCGAACACGAGGCATGGTGCAGAACGTAATTGCTGACACTACCTAAAAACAACTCAGACAGACCAGAGCGACCCCTACGCCCGATGACAATTAAGTCAAATCCACCATGACTGGCAAATTCGCAGATAGTGCGCCCAGGACTACCAAGTTTTTGAGTCAATTCACAACTAACACCAGCAGCAGTGGCTTTATCTGCAAGCGATCGCAACATCTCTAGTCCCCGATTAACGAACTCTTCCCACTGAGCAGCGCTGTATTTCAAAATTTCGGTGCTCATCCCCAGCCCCACATAGTATTCAGGGCTGGACAGTAAAGAAATATCTGGGCTTCCCTCTTCTTGTTGCGATAACACGTGCAACAACGTCAGGTTAGCTCCTAAAGCCTTCGCTAAGGCAAGTGCTTCCTCAAAGACACTCTTACCGCTAGTAGATGTGTCCAATGCAACCAGTATTTTGTGAAACATATAAATGCGCCTCCAAACTGTTTTGCGCGAGCTTTTTAGCTACTCGTGACTCTGCGTTTGCGTTCTTGGCGATCGCTTTTGCTTATATTTATAAGAAAACAATTTGAGGAACTTGTGAAGGGCATAGTAGGGAGTTGAGAAAACCTTGTAGGACAAAGCGTTCCCTCATACTCCAAAAGCATTGCGCTGCCAGTTTCTTTGGTTTATTATATAGATTTATTAAGGTTTTGAGTAGCGCGTAATTGCTCTACTATATAATCTTCTAATTCTTGCCTTTCGCGGCTGCTAGCATGTCTGTGATAAGTTCTTCCAGTTTCTTGAATAAACTTACGTTTCTCACTTTGAGAAGAACTGAGTTTACCACCTGGTTTTTTGAGGCTTTTCTGTAAATCCTCCCAAGTTTTTTCACCAACGATTTCACCTAGTTGGACAAGTGCTTTCGGTAATAATCTTTTTGCTTCTTGACGAAATTCGTCATCTGTATCGAGAGAGGCGATATCTATACTGCTAAAGTCAATATTAATTTGCTGAAATTTACTCATCTAAAAACTCCTCTATACCAAGCACAGTTTAACCCAAATAGGGGGAAGGGAGTACTCACAAGGGTAGGTTTTTTACATATGGAGTTAGAATAGTGAGAGACCGAGCAGAGACAAAGACTACCGCTTTTTTGTACGTGTAAGACTCCTGACTTACTTAATGGTAAAAGTATTTCTTTAAACGGCTTATTTCCTTTCCAAAAAACCTTCTCTCAACCCATTGCAGTTAATAGCTCCTAATCTCACTTTTTTCAATGAGTCAGAAGCTTCCTTGTCTACAATACCTCTTGTCTTCCTCGATTTGTAAAAAACCTACCCCTGTGAGTTGCGATCGCCCAGCAGAAACGTGATGTCTGGCGGTTACGCCAGCAGATCGCGATCCATAAACATGCGTGATGTATAATGTGAGGATAATTGTTGGTAGTCCCTATGAACGAAAAACACGCAGCGCTTTTCAATCTTAGCCCTTCCGAACGGCTTTTGCTGGCGCAAGACCTGTGGGACAGCCTCAGTGTCGAGGATATTCCCCTTTCTGAATGGCAGAAGCAGGAACTCGATCGCCGAAAAGCCATTTATGAGACGAACCCTGGTTCTGGGCGCTCATGGGATGACGTGAAACGCCGAATCATTGAGCGGCATGGCTAAACCTGTCGTCCTCACACCAGAAGCCGAGGAAGATTCAGATCAGGCATATTTCTGGTACGAAAGCAGACGGATCGGCTTGGGGCGAGAATTTCTAACCGCAGTCGATGCGTGCATCCAGTCCATCCATCGCAATCCGAAACTATACCAGGTTTTGTACAAAGGCTATCGCAGAGCAGTCATTCGACGCTTCCCTTACGCCGTTCTCTACGAAGAAACGGATACTGAAATTGTTGTGTATGCCGTTTTCGATAGCCGCCAAGACCCTTCAAAGTGGCGCGAACGCTTGCAATAGCCCAGGAAGAATAGAAAACTCTGCAGCCAAAGGAAAAGAGCGTCTGATTCGGAATTTCTCGGCGTGAAAATTTTTAATATGGCACGACGCAAGTTAACTTTGAAATATTTCTTCCAGCTTTTTCAATAGGTCATCCAATTCCCGCTGTTGCTTCTAATCCAAGGATTTTATCTTTTTCGCTTTCGTATAAATATTTTTTAGACGTTGCGAATAAGCAACAGCCCGATCCGCACCCTTCTTTTCTTCTTTTGTCTCTGTTTTCAGATTGGCAATTTTTTCCTTAATTTGACTCAAAGACAAATTCTCACTAACAGCAATCTTTAACAGAGATTTGCACTGTTTATCATCTTTAACACCAGGGTAAGCGCATCTCAAAACTTATTGACAAGGGGCTTCTGAGGGTTCATGATTATGATGAGATAAACAAGCAGCAAGAATCGTCAACATATAGTTGTTATCCATAGCCGCCCGATTCGATTTTTGACGATTACTGCGCTTTAACGATTGCAACAAGGTAATGCATTAATTGCAATTCGACGCAGCAATGATAAGTTTTGTGGAGCATGACCAGTACGGATGCGGCAAGCGTCTTCATTTTCTAAATTTAATTCTGGTTGTAGATAATTTTATAAAATAAAGAAAGCGGATTGTAATTATAAAAATCTTGTTATAAGCATAATAAATAGATATATTTCCGGATATTTGTATTACATTTTGAAATTGTTTATAGCCTATATTAATTTACTATATAAAAATAAAAACCTATGGACTTTAGTGATGAAATAAAGCAACTTTCTCAAAATGTACAGAAGCAAAAAAGTCTTGTAAAAAATGAAGAAGCTACGAAAACAGCTTTTATATTACCTCTAATTAAAGCTTTAGGATACAATGTGTTCGATGTTGGTGAGGTGGAGCCAGAGTTTGTAGCCGCGTCCCCTGGCTTAAAAGGAGAAAAGGTTGACTATGCAATCAAAATAAACACTGAACCAGTTATTCTTATTGAATGTAAATGTTGTCATGAAGGATTAGAACATCCAAAGCATAGCTCCCAGTTATTCAAGTATTTCAATGCCACTGCTGTTAGATTCGCAATATTAACTAATGGAATATTATATCAATTTTATACCGATATTGATAAAGACAATATAATGGATGATAAACCTTTTTTTGAATTTAACTTAGAGGAAATAACCAAATCTTCAGTTAATGTTTTAAAAAAATTCTCTAAAGCAGAATTTAATCCGCAAGGTATGAAAAACTTTGCTATAAATATGCTTTATACAAAAGAAATAAAAAGATTGTTGTCAGAACAATTAAATAATCCTTCTATTGATTTTGTTAAGTTTTTCGCCAGCCAAGTTTATAGTAAAAATTTAACAACTTCAGTCATAGATAAATTTACAGATTTAGTAAAACAGTCTGTAGAAGACTACTTTGAAGAAAGAATTACCAAAAAAATAAAAGATGTAATTAATCCTCCTGATTTAGATGAAAAAGAGCCAGAAACGAAAGATTTTATAGAAAATCAAAAAAGTGTAATAACAGATAATAGTTCATCCAACGAAAAAATAAAAGCTTTTCATATTGTCGAAGCAATTTTGAGAGAAGTCATAGACGTGAATCGCATCCAATGCAAAGATAACCGTGCATACTTCAGTATTAATGTTGACACTGGAAATAGAAAAACAGTATGTAGATTAAGGTTTAATGGTGGTAAAAAACACATTGGAATAATGGATGTTGATAATAATGAAGTCAAACATCCAATTGCAACTCTAAATGATATTTATAAAGTTGCAAATATTTTAAAGGACAGAGCAAAGTTTTTGACTGAAGGAGAAAACTTTGAATCTCCGATACATAATATCAGCGAATTTTGAAAACTGAGTTTTCAAAATTTAACCAATTTTGTTTAAGTTGTGGTGAGTTTTGGTAGCTTGCAACCGCTTGGGAATTATTAAGTCCATATTCAGAGGAAGTAAATGTTTGATAACCTTATAAAATTCGTGAGTGATTCTTCTGGTTTAACCAACCAATTAAGGATAGCTGAATGGGCGAAATTGAATAGAGTCAATCCATTTGATATGGGTTCTAAAAATTATCAACGTTGTTTGTATGATTTAGGGTTAGGCGGTAAGTATCACGAGCTTGAGTACAATGAAGATGGTAGTCTAAAGTACCAATAACTACATGAACCATTTGCAGCCATGCAAAGTTAAAAAAAAATGCTCTGTGTTTAGCAGAGCATCAAAAAAAGGTTGGCTTATATTTCCAGAATGCAGAGCTTTATATATTCCCAGTGGTTAAATTTAGAAGTTACATATAAATGAATCTGTCTCAAGTTTCCTTGGCAGTTCATACTATTCAGGTTACAGCAACAAAATGAAGGACTTGTGGAGATGCCAGAATAAATAATTTGCGCTTTTGTGCGATCGCTAAACTTTACCGGGAATCATTCGGACATGACTGCAAACCATGCTACTAACCATCCGAAAGCTAACAGAGTATTAAGAAATATAACAAGTTTATACTATTATTTGTACTATTATTTGTACT
The DNA here is from genome assembly GCF_000346485.2 of Scytonema hofmannii PCC 7110. Classification (NCBI taxonomy): domain Bacteria; kingdom Bacillati; phylum Cyanobacteriota; class Cyanophyceae; order Nostocales; family Scytonemataceae; genus Scytonema; species Scytonema hofmannii. The sequence continues at coordinate 5,592,925 of NZ_KQ976354.1, read as the reverse complement.
ATTCTATGGTTAGTTGATAAAGAAGAAGGAGTATAGGGGAGGTGTCTAATATGTATGGGAATGTTCGTTTTTAATAAAAACTGGGAATACTAAACGAGTTATCTCTCGATGAATGATATATGAAAGAACAATTTGAAGATTATCAAGATAAAAGATTTATGGAACGTTTAGCTTTTGAATTAGGTATACCAATTGATGAGTTAGAAGAATTGAAATGGAAGATACACGAAAATATTGGTAATGATGACATTACTTATGGTTATAAAATTGAATTTTCAGATGATTCACCAAAACACATACTTGAAAAAGTTGAAGGTTTATCAAAGACTAATTGTGTTGATTTAAACATGAATCTTTTTTTGTAACTCAAATTACTTAAAATAACTCCCCAATATCACAAACAGGTATTGGGGGGATATTACCGACTATTGGCAGTGTTGAAGATATTAGGAGGGTTTTATAAATGATTAAAAACAATATTCACATTTATTGAGAATATAATTTCCTATATATATTCCAGTATTTTGGTCAAAAATTGGAATTATTGCACCATCTTCTAATTTGTCAATAAGTATAACTCCTAGATTACTAATACCTATAAAATTTTCTAAATTCGCGTATAAAAGATTATGCGAACCTTCAAAATCACTGCACTTATGTAATTTATTAGTTGTAGTGTTAAGAATGTAATCATAACCTTCTCGTTGAAAATTTTGTAAGTCTTCAATAGTTCTAAGTAATTTTCCGTATATTACTCTATCCATCATAACTAGACTTTCCTTGAAAGATTAACTGTTATATTATTCCCAAAAAAATCTAGTTTTTAACATTTATTTGAGAAATTATTCAGATTTTAAGTATACAAACATTTTAATAGTACTCAGGGGAAAACCAATCTTTACTTCAGTATTAGACGTACTTTGGGTTAAAGTTCCATCATTCCCTAGAGCGCCGGTACAGTATTCAAAAAGAAGGCAAAAAACCCGGTTTCTCTCTGTTGGAAAGCTTGATATCTCGTATGCTCAACGATGAAGTTACCGGGTTTTTGTGATTTCTGTACCGGCGCTCTAGATATATCGCTTTTTGAGGTTCCCAGTTAAACGAATTGTCCTCTAAGAATCCAAACTTTAGAGGACTAATCGAATTATCGATTGATACTGAAGTTTCTAAAATTCCGATCACATCACTGGTAGTAGCATAAATTAGTCTATTTTCACTATTCAAGCTAACTGCTCTTAAAGCGCTTAAGTTTTGACTAGCTTGATAAGAGTCAGCGTATTTTTTCTCATCATATCCGAATGATATTAAAGCATTCTCAATATTCATGCCAAGCTTTAGAGGACTTACTCCAGCCTTCAGAGAATGACTTATCATGGTCGCTCTAGTATAGTAAGGTTTTCGATGTTCTATGTTTAATTTTTTAAGTAAAGGTTTCCAAACCTGCTTCCAAAAATTTCGATTGTCAATTCGGAAACCTTTGGGTGATGTAAAAACGTAAATATCAGATTTACCTCTTTCTGAGGAATCAAGAATAATATTTTTTAATTCTTCGGATAGAATCAATTTTCTAGCTTTTTTAGTCTTTTCGGCTAATATCCAAACTGCTGAGAAATCTTCAGAAACATTTTCCCATTTTAAATTAATAGCCTCACCTATTCTGCAACCACTATAGAATAGGAATTTTACAAAGTTTCTATAATTGTTTGGACAATTTTATATAATTCTAAAAACTTCTTCTTTAGTGAAAGGTTTTGGTTGAACTGGATTTAACTTGATTTGCTTTTTAATTTCTTCCAAAATTTCTGTATTATTGTATATTGCAGCTAGTTTTATAACATAAGATTTAATGGTTACTAAACTTAGATCGTTATCTTTCAGATGTTGTACGAATTTTTGCAAATCGTTTAAATCATTAACTTCATTTTGATCATGAAAAAAAAATAAAATATTTGATAGCAGCTTGATAAACTTTTATGGTGATTTGAGATGTGATTCCACGGGATATTATTAGACGATTAAACCGCGAATCTATATCAAAATTTTTACTATTTTCGCTAACTTTATTAATTAGTTTTTCTGGTTTATATTTTTTTAACGTTTCATCAAAGTTTCCGAAAAGTATATCAATCTTAATTTCATTTGCTAATTTATTTACCGCGATCGCATTAACTTTGGATTCCGATAGTCCTGGAGATAAGTAAAACTTTTTTCCTTTATATCCCCCCTTCCGCACCCCCTACTGTCATAATCGGTTTTTTCGGATTTTTACTAACTATAAAGGCTGTATTTTATACAAAAATGGGAAAATGGCGATGGCGATCACTAACCCCAAATCCTCAAACGTTCAAAATTCGTAGTGTGACACTTTAGGGTGCGGAAGGTAGGTTATATCTCCAGTAAAGCTGATGGTTGCCATTTCTTAAACTAATAGATATATCACCCTTTTTACTTCTAGTCATGGAATCAATTCCAAAGTTACCAAAAGATTTTTTAACTCTCAAAAGTATTTTAAAATCTTTGGGTAACTTTGTCTTCAACCTTTAAAATTCTTGACGACATTTTGCAGACAAAAGAATTTTTAAAGGTATTTTTTAACTATTAGATTTTTTAGATAAAATTTGAAATATTCAAAGTGGATGCTTGAACTCCGGTTAAGATTGCCAGATGTTTTTGATTGGCATTGTCAAAGATAATAGTGTTGCTCAGAACTTGAACCATTGATAGGGCAGAGTAGGTTAAGCTACCTGATAGACGAATGATATCTTCTCCTACACGGAAATCGTTAATGGTATCAATACCTTCATTCCTTGCTAGAACAAACATATCATTGCCTTTCCCACCCGTTAGGTAGTCGCTACCCAATCCTCCCCAGAGTTCATCAGCACCATCGTTACCCCAAAGGAGATCGTCTCCCGCTTCACCGTAAAGCCAATCCTTAGCCTCACCACCATAAATACGATCGCTCCCGTTACCACCTTTAATCAAATCGCTGGTGTTAGAGGTCGTATTTGCTACAGCAGTAATCAAGTCCCCAAAGACTGTGTCATTGCCATCTCCAGCATCAATCTCATCAGCACCCAATCCAGCAATAATAACATCATCATCTTCAAGTCCAAAGATGCGATCGCTATTTGTTGTACCCATGAGGTTATCAATCCCAGGTGTACCGATGATTTCAGTTGGAGGAGCGATCGTACCAATTCCTGATGTATCTTTAATTTCAGAGTTGGTAGAGTTAGCTAGTTTAACAGCAAAGGTTTCTGCGTCTTCAAATTGACCATCAACCAATGCTGTCACACCAATCGTTTTACTCGTATCACCTGGATTGAAGGTAAGAGTTCCTGTCAATGGTGTCGCCGTGTAATCAGAGTTAGCTGTGGTACTTTCATCAACAATGCTGTAATCTACCGTAATTTTTTGGTAGCTGGGGTTAGAGAGGATGACATTAAATGTTGCTGTGTTTCCTTCATTGACAGTGACATCATCAATAAAAATGCCAGAAAAACTGTCATCGTTGGTGATTTGTACTACAGCGAGATTGGTAGTAATTGTAGCACTAGCTGGCGCTTCCGTCGGATGTGGATCGCTCAGAGCAACAGCAAGAGTTTCAGTTTCTTCAAATGTTTTGTCCCCAAGAACATCGACTGTAATGGTTTTGGTTGTTTCACCAACTGCAAAGTTGAGAGTTCCAGTTTTAGCAGGTGTTCCACCCGTAACTTGTATGTTGTTGTAATCACTACCAAACTCTGCTGTTCCCTGAAGGGCATAGTTTACCTGACTTGCTATCCCAATTCCCCCACTTCTTGTTACGGTGAAGGTGAGAGTTTTGACGCCAGTGTCATCTTCATTGATACTGTTGTTAGGTGCGAGATTCGAGGCAATATCGTAGGTAATGGCGTCATTAGCCGCAATGATAATCTGAGCATTGCTCTTAGCTGTGTCAAGAACGTAACCGCTACCTGCAACTAAGTTAAACTGCAAGCTTTCTTCTCCCTCCGGCAAAGTATCATCATTCGGTGTAAGAATGACATCAACAAAACTTTGTCCATCAAGAATCTCTACAGACAGTTTGTTTTGATCGCTCAAGTTAAGCGTGTAATCATTAACACTTGCCGTACTTGCATTGTCGATCGCAAAATTCACTGTTAAATTGCCAATTGTACCAGTACGACTGATACGGAAAGTACCGGGTTCACTCCCTAATTCATTCGCTACGGCATCAAAGGCTGTAATACTGATAACTGGGGTAATAGTGATGTCAATAAAATCGTTATCCGTTAAAGCTCCAAATTCTCCTTCCTTGCCAGTGTAACCCCTATCATTAGTCAAAATTTCGACTTTTCCAGCACCTGAGAAATCAGCCTCTGGATTAAACTTTATACCCTCAAGTGCAGCGTTGATGTCATCAATAGTACCTGTAAAGGTCATGCTAACATCATTGGTGCCATCGCCTGCGCCTTGAGAAAAGTCTAATTTCGTAATGCTGTTGGCATTTAAACTGAGATTGCCATGAGTTGCAGTGAGTGTCACCTTAACGGGGTTGTTGAGTGCATCGATATCGCTAATAGAGATGCGATTGTTGGTGGCTTGACTGAAGACAAGCGGTGTGTTTGCGATGGTAGACTGGGCTGTTATAGGTACTGAGTTAACAGGAGGTTCATTAATTGGTTCAATAATGATTTTGACGGTGTTGGTCACTGTAACAGCAGAACCACCTGTATTCCCCAAGTCATTAGTGGTAATTGTTACACCACCTTCTCCAAAAACATTAGCCGCAGGATTAAAAGTCATCCCCGCAAGAGCAGCGTTGATATGATCTAGAGTCCCTTTAAAGATGATTGTTTCATCATTAATACCATCACCCGTGGTAATGAATAATCCCGCAGTCCCACTTAAACTGAGATTTCCTTTCGTAGCAGTCAGTGTCACCTCGACTTGGTTAGAACCAGCATCTGCATCGCTCACAGAGATGAGTTGTTCGCCACTGAAGATGAATGCTGTGTCCTCCTGTGTGGTGACTTCGTTTGGGAACGTATGCACGGGAGCGTCATTAAAAGAGTTAATCGCAATCTCAATTGTGTCTTTGTCAGTTGCATTGGGACCACCACTATTCCCCAAATCGTCGGTTGTCATTTCTATAGTTGCTGGCGTGGAACTGGAGTAGTTGGGTGTTGGATTAAAGCTCATGCCAGCAAGAGCAGTGTTAATATCTGCAAGAGTGCCAGTAAAAGTCATGCTGGCATTATTCTGACCATCACTATTGCCGTTTAAAAATGATAATCCTGTAGTACCACTTAAACTGACGGTACCATTAGTCACTACTAAAGTAACCTGGACTGAATTGGAACCAGCATCGGCATCACTAATGGATATGAGATTGTTATTTTCTTTACTAAAGATTATCGGCTTATCTTCATCTGTTGTCAATTTTCCAGGGACTTGATTGAGAGGAGAGTCATTAACAGATTGGATATTGATGTTAATCGTGTCTGTAGCAGTCAAAACTTCATCAGCATCTGGAGTGTTGGGACTACCACTGTTCCCCAAGTCACTAGTCGTTATTTTTACGCTGGCTGCACCGGAAATTTCGGGAGTTGGGTTAAAAGTCATGCCAGCAAGTGCGGTGTTGATGTTGGCGATAGTGCCTTCAAAAACCATACCAGTGTCGCTGATGCCATCACTGCCATATAAAAATGTTAATTGATTCGTGCTACTTAAAGTGAGAGTGCCATTGGTAGCAGTGAGTGTGACTTGAACTGGTTGATTTCCTGCATCTAAATCGCTGATAGAGATGAGGTTGTTACCACTAAAGACAATGGGTGTGTCTTCCAGAGTTGTCAGTTCTTTATTAAGTACGGTATTGACAGGAGCATCGTTAATGGATTGGACATCAATGCTAACGCTGTTAGTTATTGTCTTTGCTCCTCCACTGCCAATATTTCCTTTATCATTGACAGTAATTTCTACGGTTTCAGTACCGAAGAAGTTGGATTTAGGAAGAAACTGCATGCTTGCTAGTGCAGTGTTGATGCTAGCAATGGTACCAGTCAAGGTCATATTTTCTGCCCCATTGCCACTTGTAACGCTCAATCCTGAAGTATCGTTTAAACTGACAATTCCATTGCCATTGACGACTTTCAGGGTGACTTCAACTTCAAGCGGATTACTATCGCCTAAATCGACATCGCCGATGGAAATGACACCACCAGTTTGTGCGAAGACGAGGGTTGTGTCTTCTTTGATTGTTTTCTTTGCAGGGACATTAATGATGGGAGTGTCGTTCACCGCCTTGACATTTATCTCAGCATGAGCAATGGCAGAACTAAAGGAAGTTGAACCACCATTGTTGGTTGTGTCACTAATTCCGCCGTTGCTACCGTTGGTTCGATCCCAAATTCGGAAGGAAATTCCTTGGGCGATCGCACCAGTAAAGTTAGTGTTTGGGACAAAGCGAACTTTCGTCTTGTCATCGGCTGCTAACAATCGAGCCGCACTTTCTGATAAATTACCAAAGTCAATCCAGGTACCATCTGTAGAATATTGCCACTTCCCGTTTGTGTTGTCTTTCGCAAGAACTGCAATTCCTTGCAATGCTTGAGGATCGGTGTCAAGCACGCGACCTGCAATAATGGCAGATACAAGTGTCCCCTCGTTGTTGGTGTTGTCCTCATCAATTGCTGCGACAGAGATCGGATTGAGAGCAAGAGTCAATTGGGGAACATCAGTTTGGTTTTCTCTGGATTGGTAATTGTAAACAAGCCCAGGTTTATTGAAGTCAATGTGGTTGACAACTAAAGATATTTTTTTGTCCCCCGACAGTTCTGTGAGAAATTGGGAACTCACATCGACAGCGTGTTGTTGAAAACCATTATATGCGATCGCCCATGTCCCCAAAGCCTGAGTTTGATAAGCTGGTTTGTCTTTCCAAGCGATGGTATTTTCTGTCCATGTATCATTAGATACAAAATAAATTGAGTGATAGTCCTCATTACCAAATTCTGAACTACTGCCACTCATTTGAAAAGTCGCAGTCTTCAGAACACTTGCAAGACCATTGGGTAGAGAAGCAAGGTTAAACCGAAGGTAAGTTTGTTGGGAACCGTTTTGGACACCTCTCACTTTTAAGGTTGTGTCGCTACCGTAGTTCTTAGATGGAGAAGACGAATTCACCCATGCATCAGCTTCAGCATAGACAGTGACAGTATCAGAGACAAGAACAGGTGCATCATTAAACGGGTTAACAGCAATCTTGATGGTATCTTCGTCAATTTTTGCTCCTCCCGCACCTGTATTGCCTTGGTCATTTGTGGTGACTTTGATTTCAGCAACACCACTATAGTTTTGGAATGGGGTGAAACTCAACCCGTTTAGGGCAGTATTAATGTTGGGAACTCTACCAGTGAGGGTAATGCTGCTCGTGCTATCCCCTGTGGCTGTAATGCCATCAAAATTTGCCAATGTAAGAGTCCCATTGGTTGCAGCTAACATTACCTGAACATCTTTGTTCTCTAAGTTCTCTTCTGCATCTAAATCGCCAATCTGAATTTGATTGCCCTTTGCTGCACTGAAGACAAGTACCATGTCTTCATTTGTCGTTTGCAGTACAGTCGGAACCGTGTTGACGGGAGCATCGTTAACAGGATTAATCTTAACTATAACGCTACTCGTAGCAGTTTTTGCCCCTCCACTGCCTGTATTTCCTTTGTCATCAACGGTAATATCTATCTTACCTTCAAGGACAGAGTTGAGATTGGGATGGAACTTCATCCCTAGAAGTGCAGTGTTAATGTTGGCAATAGTACCAGTAAAAGTCATGGTAGCATCTTCAATACCATCGCTACCGTTGCTTGTGAAGACTAATCCTTCTTTAGTACCATTCAAACTGAGAGTGCCATTAATGGCATTGAGTGTCACGCTGACTAAACTGCTATCACCTGCATCTACATCAGCAATGGAGATAACACCGTTACTTGCATCAATAACCAAAGGTGTGTCTTCATCTGCAGTCAATTGCACTGGTGAGTTAATGACAGGATCGTCGTTCACGGGGCTGACTGTAAAGGCAGCAGTGGCTGTGGTAGAACTGAAGGGAGTGGTCAGACCGTTGACTGAGACATCAAATTTTCCACCGTTGAAACCATCGGTTTGATCCCAAGCGTGGAAGGTGATACCGTCACTAATGTTGCCTGTAAAGTTAGCGTTGGGTAGAAAACGAACTTTTGTGCTAGGATCGGATGACAGTAATAATGCTTGACTTGTAGAAACAGTACCAAACTCGTTCCAAGAACTGCCTCCATCCGTTGAGTATTGCCATTGACCGTTGGTATTGTTGGTTTTGACGATCGCAATGCCTTGTAACGCTCCTGCATCTGGGTCATTTACGTTACCAGTGGTTATTTCAGAGACTAAAACACCGTTGTTGTTGGTGTCATCTTCTGTAATTGCCGTCTTAACTGTAACAGAGTTGGAAAGGATGACAGGTGCGTCGTTGACGGGTGAGACAGAAATATTAATGGTATCTGTGTCGCTTTTTTCTCCTCCCGCACCTGTATTCCCCTTATCATTTGTGGTGATTTGAACTGTTGTCTCACCATTAAAGTTGAGTGCTGGGGTGAAACTGAGGCTGTTTAGGACTGTATTAATTTTGGGGATTGTCCCGGTGACTGTGACTTGCCCTGTGGTGTTACCTGTAATGTTAACCTCAGTTGTACTTGCTAAGCTCAGAGTCCCGTTAGCCGCCGTTAATTTGACCTCAACTGTTTTGTCTGTAGCATCAGGATCGCTAATTTGAATTTGATTTTCACCAAAGACGAGTGCGGTTTCTTCTGCGGTGGTTTGTAATGTGGTAGGGACTGTGTTGACAGGAGCATCGTTAACAGGGTTAATCTTGATATTGACAGTGCGATCGCTTGTTTTTGCTCCTCCTGCGCCAGTTTTTCCTAAGTCATCCACAGTAATAGCGATTTTACCATCCGTCGTGTTAGGTGTTGCATAAAACTTCATGCCTAGAAGTGCAGCATTAATATTGCTAAGAGTCCCAGTAAAGGACATACTGACATCTTCAACACCATCACCATTGGTGAAAGTAAGCAATCCCGCATTGCTATTCAAACTCATAGTGCCATTCGTAGCAGTAAGAGTCACTGCAACCATTTGGTTACCAGCATCCACATCACTAATAGAAATAGCACCATTGCTTGTATCGATCGCCAAAGGCTGGTGTTCTTCCGCAGTCAATTCTGTAGGTGCGGTAATAACAGGAGCATCATTGATAGCGTTAACTTTGATGTCAGCAGTTGCAATATCCATGCTGAAAGCAGTTGTACCGCCATTGATAGAAGTATCAGCCGTACCGCCATTACTACCAGTTGTTCGATCCCAAGCACGGAAGGTAATACCGTTTGCGATCGCGCCAGTAAAGTTGAGTTTAGGTACAAAACGAACTTTTGTACTATTATCTGCTGCCAGTAATAAAGCCGAACTAGAAGAAAGCGAAGTGCTAAAGCTAGTCCAACTTACGCCATCTATTGAATATTGCCACTGACCGTTACTGTTATTACTCCCAATAACAGCGATTCCTCTTTGTGCTGCTGAATCCGCATCAGAAATGCGACCATTCACAATTGTAGAAACCAAAGTACCGCTATTTTGAGTATCGTCCTCATCTATTGCAGTTAAGGTGATGGGAGAGAAAGACAGTTCCAGTCTCGGAACGAAGCTTGAACCGCTTTCTCTAGAGTAATAATCAACGAGATGACCTGAAGTGCTAGAATTATTGATAACATATGACAGTTTTTTGTTACCCGAACCCGAAAGTTCAGCCTGCACCGAGGCTGTTGCATCTACAGTTTGTGATTGAATCGAACCACCGTTGTTAAACGGTAGCAACCAAGACTGTATCTGTTGGTAAACAGGTTTGTTTGCCCAAGTGATGGAATTTTCTTGCCAAGTATCGCTGTTAATATGATAGAGATTGTGAGTGTAGCTACCGCTAGAAGTCGAGCCTGTGACCCGGAAAGTTGCAGCAGTCAATACGTTACTCACACCGTTAGGCAAGGAACTCAGATTGAATCGGATATATGCTTCAGACTGAGTGTCGCTTTGATTGTTTACACTCAAAGCCGTGCTGCTACCATAGTTTGCTTGAACATCGGATGAGTCTACCCATGCATCAGCTTCTGCATAAACTGTAACAGAGTTGGAGAACAAGACAGGAGCATCATTAACAGGTGTAACGTTGACACTAAAAGTATTTGTAGCGATCTTAGCTCCATCCGCACCCGTATTACCTTTGTCATTCGTCTTAATCTGAATTGTAGCAGTGCCATTGAAGTTTTGATTTGGGGTAAAACTCAGACCATTTAAAGCAGCATTGATATTGGTCACCGTTCCCAGAAGCACAACAGTACCAGTTTTATCACCTTGGACATTAATCCCTGTCGTAGTTCCTAAAGAGAGAGTACCAGCGCTAGTCGTTAATATGACCTCTACTGGATTGTTCAATGCATCTGCATCATTGATAGAAATGTTATTAAAAGTCAGTGCTGTCTCTTCTTTAGTACTTTGACTGCTAGGGACTGTATTGATAGGCGCACTATTAATTGATTCGTTCAGCAGTACCGAAAAGTTGCCAGAACCAAAGTTGGCAACAACTAAGTCAGATTTCCCATCCTGATTAAAGTCATTAGCAACAACAGACACGGGATTAGACCCAACAGTCACGCTATTAGTACTGCTAAAGCCACCGCTACCATTACCTAATAATAGCGAGATGCTACCAGAACTAGAACCTGTTGCAACTGCTAAGTCGGATTTTCCATCCTGATTGAAATCACCAACAGTAATAGATGAAGGGCTTGTGTCTACTCCATAATTGATAACATTTCCAAAACCACCACTATTATTGCCCAACAGAACAGAAACGTTGTTAGAGCCATTTGCGACTGCTAGGTCAAGTTTACCATCCCCGTTGAAATCGCTGACAGCAATAGACTTGGGATTTAAAACCCCTGAACCCAATCCAGAGAAAGTGGCATTGCTAAAGACACCACCACCGTTACCCAACAATATAGCAATATTATTGGAACCAGAATTTGCGACTGCTAAGTCAAGTTTGCCATCGCCGTTGAAGTCAGCTGCGATAATGGAATTGGGAGTTGTTCCAACATCATAGAGTGTAGGATTACCATAAGTACCGTCACTCTTCCTGAAGACGACTGAAACTTTATTCGTGTTTGTCGTTACAGCCAAGTCAGAAGCACCATCTCCATTAAAGTCACCTGTCACAACAGAAGTGGGATTTGTTCCAATCGCCCCAACGAGAACATTGGTGGTAGTGCCAAAACTGCCATCACCAATGCCTAACAACACAGAAACATTGTTAGATCCAGAGTTGGCTGTCACCAAATCCAGGTAACCATCACTGTTAAAGTCACCTGTCGTCACGAAAACGGGAGTTGCTCCCACTGTATACTCGTCAACAGTATTAAAGTTGCCACTACCATCACCTAACAGCACGAGAACACTGTTGGATTGTCTTGCTACCGCAATATCAGAATTACCATCTTTGTTAAAGTCACCCACCGTGACAGAATAGGGCGCTGAGCCTGATATGTCGGCAAAGCTTGTGAAGGACATGGGTAAAATTGACTTGTAGCTATTCCTTACCTCTCGTGTAAAAGCACCATTGGACTCAATTTCCCCTGTTTTAACTTCTAAATCCCAATCTCCTCCCAGTTCGGCGTTTCCCGTAACGTCTTCAGAAGCAGTGACATCAGCCCCCGTAATTTCTGCCAGTTGCTGTACAAAAGCTTGACCGATTTCACCAGATGCGACGTTACAACCGTAAAGGAAAATATCAGCAGCATCAGTTAAAGCATTTGCCCATTGCTGCAACTGCGATCGGTAAAGCCCTAGAGTTTCGTTGTTAAGTTGGGTTAACCCCAGTTGTAACTTAGCTTCTGCACCATGGGAAACAATGTGAACGGATTGGTATATCCCTCCCTGCAAAAACTCTGTAATTTGGGTGATTCCATCCTTTGTGGGGTCTAGGAGAACAATTTGGTAACCGGGTTTTACACCAGATATTAAGCTTTGGTAATCTGGCACCGATGTATCTATAAAGACAATATTTAGATTGTCTGTGTCATGATTTGTAAAGACTGATTTTTGAGTATAATTTTTCTTGTAAGTTTGGGTAGTATGCTCTGTCGAATTCATCATAGTTGTTTTATTCCAATAGAAATTTGAGTCAAAACAGGTATCTGCTGACTCTAAAAGTTAGTGTTATCAATTTGTTTACGTAACGTTACTCCCTTTCCGCTCTAAAATTACCAATTCTTGTAGGGTGGGCAATGCCCACCAACAGCAAATGGTGGGCATTGCCCACCCTACGCTCGTAGGTAATCAAGTAGTACCGAAGTAAGTAATTCCAAAAGCCAACAGCAAGGCAACGTTGCTGCCTATTAGCAGTTATAACTTTCGGTCTCTATCACAATTTATGCTCTGTGTGAGCTAACAACTAGCGTAGTTTTACTGAAAATAGCGTTCAAGGACGGCTTCCTTTGATAAAATACATGGTTATGTTAACCAACTAGGTTAACCTAGTTACCAATCCAATTTCCGAGCTATGTCTTGCTCCTTTTTTTCTTTTCCCGCTAGGTGAAGACGATATTTTGTCTCAAGGTTTGTCCAGAACTCAGGAGAAGTCCCTAAAGCTTGAGAGAGTTCGATAGCTGTTTCTGGTGTAATTTGCTTATTTCCTCGGATTATTTCGTTAATGGTCTGAACTGGACAACCCATAATTTCTGCTAAATCTTTCTGTGTCCAGCCACGCGCTTCTAATTCTCTACATAAAATTTTTCCTGGTGTTGATACTCTCGCTGGTGTTAGCTTCTGGCTCATATTGCTATCTCCCCTGCTGCTCCGGTTAGGGTAATCTTCGATATCGATTATTGTGAGGTAATGTCCCTGTTCATCCTCATCCAGTGTCACGATTAGACGCCACTGGCTATTTAAACGCAAGGAACGTAAATGCCATCAGATGTTAAAGGCTCCTCACAAAATGATTTAGCTATACGTACTGACCAATTAGTTAGTGCAATAGAGCGTTTAGAAAAAGAAATTAAAGATCTCCAAGCAACTGGATTAGTTGCTCCTCCTGGTTGCTGGATAGTGCGCTACTTAGCTAAAGGGAAAAGCGGAGCTTACTGATACTATAAGTTACAAGCAACCGCCGCCATCTTCCCCACAAAAACCAAAGGGAAGTTGACTAAATATAAACATCTTGGCAAAGCTGGTAGTCAAGCTTACCTAATGGCAGTTGAGCAAGTCGCTATTCGAGCCAAGATTGAAGGACTGCAACGAGCTATAGATACTTTACTCCAAGGGTCAGCTGATTTGATAGACGAAGCTAAAAAATATAAGCAAGATTAATCAATCATTTTGTTCGCGAATATTATTCGCAAATGTGGGTTCGCAGATTTATATATAGTCTCAACTCTTGAAATGGCTGAAAGTCCAGCCACAAGTTGATTTTACATTGTAGACAGTGTCTACAATGTGAATAGTTAGGAGCATTTAATAATTCAAGCATGAACTAAAAACTCTATGAAGTTAGGTTTTGGGCATAGTAGTAAATACTCTGGCAGCTTGTGCTAAAATTACAACTTGCCAAGAGGATCAAATTTCAGCGTACATTCAATAAACTCCTGTGATGAAATAGTGAAAAAATATACGACACCACAAAACTTAATTTTTAAGCAAGGAAGCGCTAGTACCTCTGCGCGTTCGTCAAAAGTCAAAAGTCAAAAGTCAAAAGTATTATAAATTAAGGCTTTCGTCGGTTTGAAATGGTTGGTTTATTTCCGCCGCGATGTACTAGTCGTCGCTGCTACATTCTTCCAATTTTTGCCAGCGTTGCTCCAATAAAACATTTCGTTGGGACTAGATAGTCGTTGGGGCAACGCCACAAAAACTGTTTGCGACAACTAGCGTCTCTCCGACCGAATTTTGAAACCGAAAGTTAGCACGCTGGATAATTTAATGTTGCTCAGAATGTTGGTTATTAATAATTTATAAGAATCTGATAATCAAATAAAATACTGTACGCTGACCTTTGATAAAAAATTATGTGTAAATAAAAAGATGAGCGGCACAAGGCTTTGTAGGTAAATGAAATAAGACCATAGATAATTAAGAGAATGTCTAAAAAAATGGTGGCTCACATTTACCTGAAATCCGCTATAGGTTAAATTTCTAAAATAGTTAGAATTTCACATAACCAATACCAACACAATGATAGTGCCTAATTCCTGTTTCATCTTCTACTAACCATTCAGTCCAATGCCCAGTTGAGTGATGTTCTATTGTCAGGCTTTCTCCTTTTTCAGATGCAACTTTATCAACAGCATCCATCGAATTGTTTAACCGAGTACTTGAAGATTTTGCTCGCCATTTTTGTATTAGTAAAAATAAGCAGGTTGTTTTGGTTTTAGATCGAGCTGGTTGGCATACGAGTGACCAAGTTAAACTTCCAGAAGGCATCCATCTGTCATTTCTACCATCGCATTCGCCTGAACTACAACCTGCAGAGCGCCTTTGGACACTTACGAATGAACCAATTGCTAATCACTGTTTTGAAAATTTGGATGCTGTTGAAGAAGCTCTATTTCAACGTTGTCGCCAAATCCTTGATCGCCCTGATTTCATTCGCGGATTGACTAATTTTTACTGGTGGTCTAAATTTGCTGCTTAATTACGGTTAATTAACCGGACATCATATTATACAGTTGCCATTGACATTTGCCGACAAGATTCAGCACATCGGCGGCACATATCAGCGCAAGCTTTCATTTGAGCATCATCACCCATGCGCTCGCAATCTTGAGCGCACCGCTCACACACTTCCGCACAAACGCCACAGGTACGGGTATGAAGGTCAGAAGTCCGCAGCATAAAAGCCCTTTTGCAAACAGTAATTTACAGTATTCAAGCAAATACTATGGCAATCTAAGCAGTTTTGAATACACTGCTGCATTTCTTGATTAACTTGATTCAAGGTAAGTTGTTGTATAGCCATGATTTTTACCTCTGTATTTACTAAATTGCAGGCATAATTGCCTTTAAACTTACTTTATAAATGTAGAGATACAAATACGTCTATCAATAGCAATAAGGAATCTTTGTTACCTATGAAACACTGGTATTTCATGTGAATTTCATTTATATATGATGCTGATTAACTTACTACTTTCCCTAGTCGAAAACGTCGAAGTCCCTCACCAATTGTTGCAATAATCAAAACTCCAATCATTATCGTTAGGGCGTCTTGTACTGTCGGTTTGAAGCCACCAAGAGCAACGAGGAGGGTGGTTGCAGCAGCAGGAGGATGAGAAGCACGTAAGAATAACACTCCTAGCATATTCAATGCGATCGCCTTGGTTCTGCTCAAGTTCTCTGACTTTACGGATAAATGTGTAGCCATCTTCGTTGGGCATCCCAATGTCACTGACTAGCACATCTGGTCTAAATTGTTCGAGTGCTGCCAGCGCCTCGCCTACTGAGCCAACAGCAATGACTTGAGCTCCACACTCAGTAAGCACTGTAGTTATCCATTCTCGCACGTCAGTTTCATCATCCACAACTAGCACTTGCAGACCGTTGAGACTTGCAGGACAGGAACCACAAGACAGGAACTTTGAGCCCAAAGAACTTTTTTCCTCCTCTAGGCTGATGTCTTTTTTCTCTTTCTTCTGTATCGGGATTGGTAGCTTTACTGTAAACGTTGCCCCTTGTCCTATTCCCTGGCTCTGGGCACCAATAGTACCGCCGTGCAATTCTACCAGATGGCTTGCGATCGCTAAGCCCAATCCTAACCCCTTATTTGAGCGAGTACTTGTGCTATCTGCTTGACGGAAGCGGTCAAAAACATAGGGTAAAAAGTCAGCGCTGATACCCTTACCCGTGTCGCTTACTTGAATCTGGGCATAACTTGCCGATTCCCCACTCCCTTCCTTTGACAACCGCACCTCAACCCGTCCACAATTGGGTGTGAACTTAATTGCATTAGAAAATAGATTTAACACAACTTGTTGCACGCGGTCTGAGTCGCCCCAAATTGGCTCTACCGAAGTATCAAGCACGGACTCCAATTGAATAGCCTTGGCATCTGCAGCTGGTTGTACAACCTCAATCGCTGCTGCGATCGCTCCAACTAAGTCAACCCAGTCGTAGTTCAACGAGAGTTCCCCCCTGATAATGCGCGAAACATCAAGCAGGTCTTCAATAAGTTGCATCTGCAAGTTGGCATTGCGCTCAATCGTCTCCAGCGCGAGAGTTGCTCTTTCTGAATCTAACATCCCTGTTTGCAACATCCCAATCCATCCAAGGATCGCAGTCAAAGGAGTGCGTAGTTCATGGGAAACTATAGCTAAGAATTCGTCCTTTAAGCGGTTGGCTTTTTCGGCTTCAGCACGTGCGGTTTGCTCTTGCACTAACAGTCGGTTGCGTTCTGCTTCTAATTGCTTGAGTTCAGTGATGTCAATTGACACTCCTCCAAGCAGTCTTTGCCCAGAGACATCTGTGACAGGAAACTTAAAGGACATATAGTAATGTTCGCCATCATCGTATGGCACCGTCTCCAACGTCTGCATCATTGTAGCTGTGGTTAGAACAACTACGTCATTATTACGCCACTGTTGTGCTGCATATGGCGGAAATATGTCAAAATCCGTCTTCCCCAACCAATCAGCTTGCTTTCGGTGAAACAGATGTTCCATCACTTGGTTGACATAGACGTAGCGCCCTGTCGAGTCTTTTATAAAAGCTGTGACCGGGCTATGATTCATGAAAGATTCAAATAGCGCTTGACTGGCTCGAAGGGCATCTTCTGTTTGCTTGCGGTCAGTCACATCTGCAATTGTAAAAAGTGTGCCAATCAACTCGCCTGTTTTGCCCAAGATTGGACTGGTCGAAACGATTGCCCAGAGAACGGAACCATCTTGGCTACGCTACTGAAACTATTCAGCTGAACTCGCTCGCTGATTTAGACCAGATTGTATCTGAACAGTTTAATTTACCCGCACGTCCATATTCAACAGATATTAACGCAGCCTTAGAACTGGTTGCCAACGTTTTGGAAAACTACGAGTGTCCTCACTTTGAAATATCTCGTTGTGAGTCTAATGCTTTTCCAGGTCTACCCTTTGCAGTAAGCTTTAATCAAGAAAGATGGACTTATGGCAAAACAGCACCTTTGGCAATTTGTCATGACGCTCTGCATAAGTTAAAAGGAGTTGCAGTCACAATTCCTGGAAGTTACTACTGGAGTGTAGACTAACGGATGTTCCTGTGTTCTCTATGAGGACACGTAAAAACTCCTATATATAGCAGATAACAAGAAATGAAAGCAAACTTCTGTAATAGAGTTAGTGGAACCTTAAGTAACTTTACACAGTTCCTGAAAAAGTATAGTTAAGTCCAGTTATTGTTAGGACAAAAAGTTTTGAAGAATTGCAAGACAATGGTAAGAACAATAGAACGGAAGACAATAACAATGACAGCCAAGCAAATCCTAGTTATTGATGATGAAGATGACATTCGCAAGTTGATTCAAACCTGTTTAGAGATCATGGGGGGCTGGCAGGTGCTAACCGCTACATCAGGTCATGAAGGGCTGTTATTGGCTCAGGCTGCTCAACCTGATGCTATTCTTCTTGATGTCATGATGCCTGAGATAGACGGTCCAACTACTTTTCAAGAGCTACAGGCAAATCCAGCTACTAGGGATATCCCTGTGATTTTACTGACAGCTAGGGGACAAAGTGCTGACCACCGTTTGTTTGCTCAACTAGGGGTGACTGGCGTGATTAATAAACCCTTCAATCCTCATAAACTGGCTGACCAAGTAGCAGCTGCTTTAGGCTCAAGTGTTTAATTCATATTGTTAGCTTGTACTTAAATTCTACATTGAGTTTTTCACTATAGCTGAAATTGGTTTTGCCTTTCGTAATGTAGCAATCCTAAATCATTCGTAAAAAATTTTAAAAGTAATCCTCTCGTTCCCAGGTTCTACCTGGGAATGCAGACCGCGAGGCTCTGCCTCGCACCTTTTGTGCTGCATACAGGAGGCGGAGCCTCCATGAAGGCATTCCCAGGCGGAGCCACCGGAACGAGGGGATCGGACTTATCATTCGCCAACAGCATCTTACTAGTAAGGAGCTGTTAGTACCGCACCACAAAAAATTTTGGGAGATTTTTTATTTGGAAGTTCTTTAAAACCTTGTCTCATACTGAATTTCAAGTCTACTTTCGTCTTCCAAATCGGTAGAGCCTCGCATCAGAATGTCGTCATTGACTCGGTAGAGTACATTGTAACGGAAAGATTCATTAGTCAGAAACACTCGTGATAGGGAGACAGAGAAATTTTCAGTAATATCAAATACTCCCTCTGCTGCTAAGCTCAATACCGAAGCTCGTGATGATTCATTAGCGACAGTGGTAGGATACACGCGGAAGGCGCTAAAGCCGATCGCTTGTCCTATTGCACTAATGTTTTCTTGCAAACCACTCAACAAAGTAGAACCAGCAAAGGTAGCAATTCCCAATGCTGAGTCTGCCTGACCTAAAGTATTAATGATAGAACCACCTAACAACGCAATAATTTCTGATTCACTACGACCGGGTGTGCTCGTCAATTCCAGATTGTCAGCTAATTCACTCGCGGGTCCTCTGACTCTGGCTTCAACGCGAACAGTTTCTAAAGTCCCTAAACTGGTGACAGCTGGAATATCGCTAATTTCAGCAGAAAAAGGAGAGTTTTGAATACGGCTTCCAGTCAATAACGCTCCTGTTGTCTCTGGTACAAATGCTACAAGTCGGACATCGAGGACGGGGTTGAGTCCTCCACTAGGAGTAAAGACTGCAGTGTGTTCGTAACCCCGCGTTAAGGTAAACTGAGTGGTAAATAAGTTAACTTGTCCTCCTGTAAGACGGATAACACCTTGAGGGCGGGGATTGGCTAAGGTACCATTAATAGTTAGGTCGCCTTTTGTTTCAAAACTTAGTATGGATTGACTCAGGAGATCGCCTCCTGGGATAAAGCCTCCAAATAACGGCTGAGTTGTTATCTGAACATCATCGCCTAGAATCAGCCGTAAATTTTCAAACTCTATGGGTATGGGTGAACGGGCGGTTGTAGTTGCAGCGCTTCTCGTTGAACTATCTGCTTCTGTGCTCTCCCCAGAGGCTGTGGTTGCTGATGTAGGGGATGTAGGGGAAGTATTAGCATCTTGTCCAATCTTGACTTGTCCATCGCTCAAGCGAATCTCTCCGCCAATTTCTGGGTTAAGCACTGTTCCCCCAATGACGACATCACCACTGACATCGCCTTGATACAACTCCTGTACTTCCAATTCCAGGTTTTGTAGCGATAATCTGAGAGGATTATTAGTAGTTGCCTGTTGTGCTTGAGGTGCGCCATAAATGGGGATAACTCCCTCCGCAGTCAATCGACCCCTTTCGTATTCCCCTTGAACGCCTTCGACTATCACCCTATTGCCATTAAATTGCAACGTTCCTGTCACATCTGTTAATGGTTCAGTCAGCGCGGTGGCTTGCAAAGTTGCATTTTGAACGGTGGCATTTCCCGCGATCGTTGGTTGGTTTAAGGTACCTCCAACTTTTACATTCAGTTGTCCAGTCCCATTGACCCAAGTTACTGCATCGGTAAATAGATTTAACAGCGCTAAGCCCTCATCTTGCACGTTGGCTGTGACGCTAATTTGATTGCTATCTGGCTGCGTGTCAGCGCTCGGCAAGGCAATGGGTACGCTTCCTTGAATTTCCAATGGCTGCGTACCCGCCACTAACACGTTACTGGCAAAATTGAAACGAGCATCGTTATAGTTGAAGCTCAGTTCTCCTGACTCCACGGGTTGCTCATTTACGGTTGCATCTACCAACGTGACTTCTCCTATTGCTTGGGGGTCTTCTAAACTCCCTCCTAGAGTGGCGACAGCATTGACTTGACCTGTGACATCAACTGGATATTCTTCTATAAAAGGCTGTAATAATGATAGAGGTAGATCTGAAACGCGCACTTGTCCGGATAGTTCTTGAGTTCCTAACTGTCCTGTGAAAGCTAATAGTCCTTGACCTAAATTAACACGCAGGGGTAACAGTGTGACGGTACCATCTGCATAAGTTCCTCTAGCTATGAATTGTTCAATAGTGTATTCTCCCCATTGCGCCTGAGCGCTTTGAAGATTAAAGTCTGCATTTAATCCTGTCTGCAACGAGCCTGCTATCTTAATTTGTCCCGTGAGAGTCCCCTGTAATTCTGCCAGTGTTGGCAATCTCTGCGTTTCTTCACGCTGTGTGCTCTGTTGTGCCACCAGGTTCTCTATTTTCTCGAAAAACTCTAGCTGAACGAGCAAATCTGCATTGGGTAAACCAATTGGCTCTGTTTGAAGTACTTCTGCTCCCGCCAATTCCGGAGCCTGCAATCCGGAAGCAAGGTCTTGATAACCAAAGATGTTGAATGCTTGTAATATTTTCTGGATTCTGGCAGAGTCAAAACTAATTTGGGTTTGAAATTGAGGGTTGTTTCCAGTTTGTAAGTTTCCACTTACGGATATGCGGCTACCATCTAAAAATAACTCCCCATCGGTTAACGTTGCAACGCCATCAACAAAATTAATACGCCCACGGAATTCATCTGCTGTGGCTCTACCAACTCTAGGCTGGGCGATCGCTACGTCTCCTACAACTGTAAACTGGTCTAAATTAATCGCTAAATCCCCGGATATTTCTCCGGCTAGAGGTTGTAAATTGGGATTATCGCCAGGAATGAAGCTTCCCAGAACCGCCACAGGAAAGTCTTGCACGTTGACGAGCAAGGTCTCTCCCTCAGTTCTACCAGTTGCGACAGTTCCATTGCGTCTGATGAAAAATGAAATTGGGCGATTGTTTTGACTCAGATTAACTGCAATCCGGTCTTGGGTACCTGCAAGTTGCAGCTCTGTCCCTTCTCCTCCCTGAAAATTTACATTCCCAGTTAGTAACGGGTCAAAGGCTAAACTATTGACATTAAGATTTCGCAGCCGGATGTTTCCTCGAGCATTAGGAGAAGTTGGGGTACCTGTGACTTGTCCGTTGAAGTCTAACAACCCAGCCAAAGCTATGTTACCGGGAAGGTTAACGGGGATCTGTTTGAGATTGTAACCTTGTGCCTGTACATCTAAATTAAATCCAGCGATTTGCGGTGTCCCTGTTTCTGGTACATTTAAGGCTATTGTACCATCAGCGCTCAATCCTGGTGCCGTTGCGCGTTCAACAATAATCTGCTGACCATTCCATCGAATTTGAGCGGTCAATGGTTGTTCGAGGGGGGCTAATTCTGAAAAGCGTACTTGTCCTGCTGCTCGAATATCTGAAAGTTGGCGTGTAGAGGTTGTTCCTGCAACACGTAGGTTGGTGCTAAGTTGTCCCCGCAGCTGCTCTGAAACTTGGTTAAGTTCAAGTTGGGATACATTGGCGATCGCTTGCCAACGCCCATTATTTAAGGTGATATTATCTAGGTTAACTGTACCTCCTGCTACACCTTTTAAACTTGCCTGTCCTGTAGCTTGGATGGTTTCGGGTTGGAAGGAAGTAGTAGTTCCCGACAAGTTCAACTCACTACTTAACACTCCTTGGAACTGCTGTGGTATTTGGGCGAAACGACTTAATTGTATCTGTTCGGCGTCCACAAAAGCTTGCCAGCGTCTTTCTCCAACCTGACCTCTAGCGGTAACTGTACCACCAGCAAGGTTCACAACAGCATCTTGGAAGACAATATTATCCCCCTGTTGGGAGATGACAGCTTTTCCAGTGGTGGGATAAGTGGCTTCAGGTGCTTTCACAGAGGCTACTGCTTGCAGGTTACCCAGGGTACCAGTCACTTTGGCATTTGCTGAAACATTGCCAATATCAATGGGGGGTGAAGTGTTGTAAGCTTTTGCAATTGCGTCTCCTGGGAGGTTTTGTGCTTGCACGTTCAATGACACCCTACCTTGGGGTGAGAGCTGAACTTGACCGTTTGCTGTAATTTGTCCTCCGGCTGGTGGAGTCGCCTGAATTTTGGAAATAGCTACTTTCAAAGGCTGCGAACCGCCAACAGAGCCAGAAACTTTAGCTTCAGCGCTGACACCACCAATGTTGATGGGAACAGAAATGCCGTAAGCTTTAGCGATCGCATTTGCTGGTAAACCTTGAGTTTGAATATTGAGCGCTACGTTACCTTGGGGTGAGAGTTGAACTTGACCGTTCGCCGTAATTTGTCCTCCGACTGGTGGAGTCGCTCGAACATTGGAGAGAGAAAGCGTTAAAGGCTGTTTACCGCCGACAGAGCCTGTCACTTGGGCATCACCGGTGACATTACCAATGGTAATGGGAGTTGAGAAGCCATATTTCTGTGCGATCACATCTGCTGGAACTCCTTGGGCTTGAAAGTCAAAATTCACCTGATTTTGTTGGCGTCCGAGTTGAACTTGACCGTTCCCGACGATTTGTCCTCCTGCAACTGGGGTTAACCGCAGGTTGGATACAGCAAGTTGAGATGCAGTTTCTGCTATATTCAATCGGAAGGCAGTGCTAATATCCTTAAAAGGAACGCGGTCAATTTGAGCAGGTTTTGTGGTGGTGGCGGTTCCGCTCAAAACTGGCTGTTCGATCGATCCGGTCAACTTAATGTTTGCTTGCAGTTCCCCCTCCACTGGAACTGGTAAATTGACATTCAGTGTGTCTGCAGCATTTTTAGCACTCACTGGTTTGGTTTGAGCTACGACATTGAATCCTGTTTGAGTACCAACTGTTCCATTTGCTACAAGGGGAACTTTACCATAGTTTGCGCTCAGGTTCTCTAAAGTAACCTGTTGACCCTGGAAGACTAATCTCCCACTTGCATCGGTGAACTTTTGTGGAACGTTTTGAATTTGAGCAGTGACGCGATCGACGTTAGCTGTTCCTGTCACAGCAATTTCTGGCTGAGCCGTTGGTTGGTATTGAACTGTTAAATCGCCATCTACGCGACCCGCCTGTAAGATAATTGGCAACTCAACTAATCGACTGAGGTCAGCAGCTTGTACATTTTGCGCTTGGACTTTGAGGTTTGTTTGCAGTGTTTTGAGTTGCGTCTCTCCATTTAATTGTAATACGCCTCCCCTGGTAGGTTGAGCGCTAATTTGATAATTAATTTCTTGACTTTGAGATGGAATTCGAGCAATCCCATTGACAGAGTTTAACGTCACATCACCATTAGGTTTACCCGGTCTGGGTACTGGATTTAATACCACAGTACCATTCTGAAGTCGAAGAGTTTGTAGTTCAGTTTGAATAAAACCTCTTCCCTCTCCAGCCTTAAGTTGAGTCGTTACCCAGCGTCCCTGCTTATCCTGGTCAATGTAAGCATCCGGCTGAACAAGAGTGACATCTAACTCCAAAGTCCGAGTGAAAAGGAGTTCTAACGGAGAAAACTGAACCTCCACAGCTTTTGCAGCCACCCGGTCTGGATCTGTGGGGGTTGCTGGTATTGATAGAGAGCCAAACTTAAGACTTGTTAGGGAAAATCGCTCAACTTTTCCTATTTTTATAGGTCTTCCTAATAATTGTTCGATATTTCTCTCAACTAAAGGCGCTAAATCTTGATAGAGAAAGTTTCGCAGCCACAAAGCACCGCTAGCGATCGCAACTAGCAGAATGGCATATAAAATCAAACTAGTACGTCCTAATAGGAAGAGCCTTAAACGAGAATTAAGAGGACGATTTGGCTCTTGTTCATTTCCTGAATGTGGAGAACCCTTCATAAATCGTTACCAGCATTGTCGATCGCTATCGCGTAGTTGGCGTGCGCTTGCTTTGGGTAAAATACTTGCTTTGCAATTAGAAATCGCGGCTACACAAGCAAAACCCACCTACGTGGGTTTCAAAACCTTGATTTTTACGAGTCCACACAAGAAGGGTTTCGTTTGTATAGCAGCAAATTATATTCGCCCAAGCCTTTTAAAACATCCTTTAAAAAATAGGCATTGCACAATTCAAATATTAATTTAGATATTTAGTTATTTCTAAACCATTTTAAATGTGCAACACCTAACAATGAGTAAGAGAGCAAATTGAGGTTAAGTTGTTGAACGGCAGTTAAGTTACAGGATTTACGCAACCTTAAAGGTATTTTGAGGGTTTCACGCGTTGTAGATCCCCCCGACCCTCCTTAGAAAGGAGGGCTATACGTAAGTCTTAGTTACTTAACTGCATTTAACTTGAGGATATCTTCAAAAAGTGGAAAACTTGTGGAGTGTTGAGCAGCGCATTACTAATTTGACATTTGGGTTTTGTTAGAGGTTGTTTGAAAAGTGGTTTCTTGTGTTTTTAAGCACCATCGATCCCCCCTAGCCCCCCTTAAAAAGGGGGGGAAAAGACTCGTGTGCGGAGAATTTTGTCATTCCAATGATGGAGTTGTTTTTAAAAATTTTATTCACCGACGCTCAATTGCTGTAAAGAAATCTGTTTGCTGATACTTTCTACAGCTAGTGTCAGCGATCGCATCAGTTCAGAATTTTCGCTATAGTCAACAGGTGCAAGGTTGGCAACTCGCTGACTTTGAGTAATTCTTAATTCCCGCCCCCAATCTTTTGGCTTACCGTCCTTATAAAGACCAATAGCTGTACCTTGTTCTTGATTCATTAGGGAAAAACAGGGAACATCTGATGCACCATCCCCTACATAAATAACTTGCGTGAGTGGTACGTGCAATTCTTGTGCTGGGACATCTCGATAGACAAAAGTCTGCCCATCATCATTTTGATGCTCAATTCCTTTTGCAATTTGAAATAAATACCGAGTTTTCTCAGTGTGGGTCACAATTTTCTTCAAAAACTCGATTCCACCATGTTGATTGTAGTGAAATTCACAGCCCCACATTCCTTTAAAATTGGGGGCTATGCAGTTGTGACAAGCAACTTCTACCATACCGCAGGTAATGAGATAAAATTCAACTTCTACCTTTGGGTTAATTTCACTAGCGCTTTGTCGCAAACGCTCAAACATTTTAGTAACACCATCAAAGGGAGCTAATTCTTGACCAAATTTGGCAATATATTCCTGTGTGATTTTGTTGTCTTGTCGTTTTGATTCTTCAATCAGGGCGTAAAATCTGGCAAGAATTTTATCCCAGCCTTTATCAATCAAAGGTTGAATTTGTTCGTGACGAAATTTAAGAGCGTCAATACCTAAGCTAGAGAGCAGACTATCAACGGTATCTGGTACAAGGGTATCGTCAAAGTCGAAAACTACAGCGATACGGTTAGAAAAAGGTTTGGTCGAAACAGTCATAATAAAAGGCTCTCACTATGGTCTTTTGGCAAAAGTATTGGTAATTTTAGATAAAATCCTCAAGTAGCTAGGATTATTAGTTAAAAGTCGAGCAATTAATGGCAAAAGAACTAGCGTTATAGATGTGGCAAAAATTAGCGATCGCGTTAAAAAGATGAGTCCTAAAAATAATAACAAACTAGGAATAATTAAGACAGCTAAAAGTATTGTGGTACGTCCAGCCAACTTATACCTTCTCCAGCGAAGCATTAACCAGCAACCTAATATTTCTCCCAAGCTAGCACATATTGTAAAGCCAAATATTAGGGGAGTTGTTGCGAGAGTAGGGAGTTCAATTTGAGTTATGTAAAACCCTGTTAGAAAAAGTCCTAACGCTATAAATAGTAATGCACCACTGAGTCCTCCAACTACAGATGCTATGTATCCTTTTGATTTTTTATTTGCGTAACTCATATAACTTGAACTTTTAACCTCCATGCTTATCTAGTAATACCCAGTAACTGTAACTTGTAGCGATTGTACTTGAGTTTTATTTCTCTACTTCTGTCCTAGGAGGTCGTTGAGGTGTCTTAACATCTTGCACATCAACCGTTAAAGCTTTTAAGCGTGCTTTAATTTCTGGCGAGATTGACTCCTGAGCACGTCCGGCCATCGCTAATCCGACAGGACCAGCTCCCACGACCAAAACATCGATCTGGTTGCCGATTGAACTCATCGCTTTATTCCTCCCAGCTTATGTAAGCCAACACGCGAATTGCCAAACCAAGCGTCACGATCTCGTTCGAGCTGCTTGGCTGCTTTTAGATTCAACCGCCAGATTCCGGTAAAGACAACTACTTCAATCAAAAGTGGTATGATGATAGCACCGGAAGATGCGTCGTAAACGCTCAGTAAATAAATAACAAGTCCTAAGAATAAAGGCAGAAGATACCATAGCCAAACGAGCCTGAGCATACGAGCCTGATGGGTCAGATGTTGCTTCCAATTGTCTGGAAACTGAGTTGGGGGGAACGTAGATAGCTCCGATTTGGGGATGTGCAGTTTCCACCAAATGATAGTAATATTCAGCAACAGAGCGAAGATTATCACTCCGCTCCCAATGATTGAGAGAGTGTCTTCTGGCTGCTTATAAATATCGTAAGCCATAATAAAAGCAAAGACCGCAATGAGAGCGCCTGCAACCACTGTCTCACGGATATTTCGACGTTGAGCACACTTTACAAACTCGGTAACTCTCTCTTCTAGTGATTTCGCTTGTCGGTTAGACATATTTTCCTCCTTTTGGCAATCCTATTTTTTTCCTCTGTCAAAGCAGGAAGAACCTTCTTACCAAAAACTTCGATAAACTGCTCCTGTTCCCGGTTGACGTTGTGCAAAATCAGTTCATCAAACCCCAGTTCAATATCTTTTTGCAACCACTCAATATGTTGTTGAATGTCTGCCGAAATGCGAACGTGTTCGTGTAGCTCTTTTGACTGCACGAATTTACCCATTGCATCAAATTGTTGAGGAGTTCGCAACTCTGTCATCACAATGTTCTTAAAAATGTTATTGTGCCATTGTTGATGTGCTTTTTGTAATGCTGTCTCTTCGTCACGGTCATAAGAAAGCTGCACTTTCAAAATCATCGGTTTGTCTTCGCCACCTCCTCTACGGAAGGCATCGACAACTTTTTGTAACTTCTCTGGTGGGCGAGATATGGTAATTAATCCATCTGCCCAATTGCCCAGCCATTCCGCAGTTTCAGCAGTGATGGCAGCACCAATGATTGCAGGAAGGGTGTGCGGTCGGGTATAAAGTTTTGCTTCTTCAACGCACACCTTGCCGTGATGAGTGACTGTTTCCCCTGCCCAAAGAGCGCGGATAACATCAACACATTCTTTGAGACGGGCGTTGCGATCGCTCTTGCAAGGCCAGTGTTCTCCAGTAATATGTTCGTTAAGTGCTTGACCGCTACCTACGGTGAGCCAGAAGCGGTTGGGAAACATTTCTGCCAAAGTTGCTCCTGCTTGGGCAATAATAGCGGGATGATACCGTTGTCCAGGAGCGCAAACAACCCGATAGGAAAGTGCCGAAGTAGCTTGCATTGCTGCACCCAGCCATGACCAAGCGAAACCGCTTTGTCCTTGGTCTTCACTCCAGGGGTGGAAGTGATCGGAAGACAGAGCAAGGGTAAAGCCTGCTTGTTCTGCCATCTGTACGTACTTTAACAATTGGCTGGGTTTAAATTGTTCATGGGAAGCGTGATATCCAATCTTGACCATAAAATTTTCTCCCTTGTATTGTTAACTCATTATGGTTACTTGATAGTTGCAGTTTTCCCAGTTTTGTGAATTAGTCCAGAAAAAGGTAAAGTTAATGGGGGATTGCTGACTCGAAGAAATAGCAATATCGACGAATTCAATATCAATTGCAGTTGCTGTTGAGTCAGTATTTTGTATCGTCTGCCAGTTATCATTCGACCAGTGCAACTGGAAGGGAGCCAATGCTTGAATTCGCAGAGTGTATCCCGCCTTCACACTGCGGATTTGACGATTGAATTTCCAAATTTCAAGAAACTGAGTTGGTTTGGAATTTCCCAAATAACGATTTGCTACTTCTGGAATCCAATCAAACACCTTGCCATCTCGCACAGAACGTAGTAGTTTAATATACTCTGCGTGCGCCCATGCTAGAGGCATTGCTGAACCTGTAGGTTTTCCAAAGTACAAGTGAGAGTCTGGAAGGTCTGGCTCATCCCAGATTTGTTCTGGTAACAATCCCGTGTCTGAAGCAAAGGCTTCCATTGCTTGTATAAAAGGTTGCATATCATGCCCTGCGGCGAGTTCGTAATGTCCCCTTTCTCCAGTCAACAAAGGCCAAGCTCGTCCTTTGCCGTAATGCAAGAAAGGACCGCCATCTTCTCGTTGTCCATAACCGTCATGATTGTAACGATGCCAGCAGGAACCCAAGGGAGTGTCAACTTTCAGTACTGCATCTACGACTTTGAGAGAATCAACAATCACGGGATCGTAGGGAGAGCGAATACCGTAGCGCACTAGTTCCAAAAAACCTGCATCAACAATTTCTTTTGCTGGAAATTGCCACGGACTACCAGGAGGACGGTTAGCAATTGATAGCACTCCTTGATTCGGGTCTTCATTTGGGTATGGGTTGTGAACATCCACCGGATTAATCCGAATGTAATGCCGTTTAATCTCAGGAATTAAAGTTCCTTCAGTTGTCACCGTCCAGGTTTCTAAGTGACTTTCCAGGAAATCGGCGTACTCTTCAATCAACTGAGCAGTACTCTTATCTCCTCGTTCGCGGGCAAAAATTGCTGCACAAATGAGTGCAGCAATAGTTGAGGCAAGGGTTGAAGGCGAATAACCGCTAACTTCTTCCCATCGTTCTTGCTGGGTAGCGGGACCGTAATTAATTAAGTACTTAGGGCTTGCTGAAAAAGAAAAAAAGGAGACAGTCTCTAAATTCTCAGACTATAGAAGTATATTCAGGTGCAAGAGAGGAGGGTAGAATAGCCAAAAATGCTTGCATCACTGCGATCGGCAGCATCAAGTATGCTGTTAGTAACCATGTACCGAAAACAGGGACAAACTTCAATCCCAACTGAAAACTTTGAACTCCCGTTCGAGGGCAAGTTATCAGAAGATAATCGTTGGGTAATGATGGCTGCTTTCATTCCTTGGACAGAATTTGAAGAAGAATATTCTTCATTTTTCTCAGTAGAGATGGGAGCACCTGCCAAATCTTTTCGGATGGCATTAGGGGCATTAATAATCAAAGAAAAGTTGGGGATAAGCGATAGAGAAACAGTAGAGCAAATTAAAGAAAATCCTTATCTACAGTACTTTATAGGAATGTCATATTATAGTAATGAAGCTCCATTTGATGCATCAATGTTGGTACATTTTCGGGAAAGAATTAGTGTGGAGCTTGTTAACAAAGTGAATCAAGAAATGGTGAAGAAGATGCTAGAAGCAACATCTTCTAAACTATCTGAAAAAAAAACAGAATCACCAGAAGAAGAAGGTGAGACACCCAAAAATCGGGGAAAATTAATAATAGATGCAACTTGTGCTCCGGGTGATATCAGCTATCCGACAGATTTAGAGCTACTCAATCAAGCAAGAAAACAGACAGAGAAAATTATAGACTTACTTTACGAACAGACTTTGGGTCAATTAGAGAAAAAACCAAGAACCTATAGAGAGAGGGCTAGAAAGGATTATCTAGCAGTCGCTAAAAAACGTCGCGTTTCCCAAAAAGACAGGAGAAAAGCAATTAGAAAACAACTTCAATATATCAAAAGAAACTTATCTCATATTGAACAGCTAATTATTTCAGGAGCCTCTCTGGAAGATTTAAGTCACAGACAATATAAGATGTTGCTTGTAGTTGCAGAAGTCTACCGTCAACAACTCTGGTTGTATGAAAATAAAAAACAGAGTATTGACGACCGCATTGTCAGTTTAACCCAACCACATATCCGTCCAATTGTCCGAGGGAAAGCTGGTAAATCGGTAGAATTTGGGGCAAAATTGTCTGCTAGTTGCTTTGAAGGATATATATTTTTAGACCATATAAGTTGGGATAATTTTAATGAATCAGGAGACTTAAAAGCTCAAGTAGAAGCCTTTAAAAATTACACAGGGTACTATCCAGAATCTGTTCATGTTGATAAAATTTATCGCACAAGAGAGAACCGAGCTTGGTGTAAAGAAAGAGGTATTATAATGAGCGGACCTCCTTTAGGAAGACCCCCAGCTAATGTTAGTAAAGAAAAAAAGAAACAAGATTTAGAATCTGAGAGAATTCGTAATTGTATTGAGGGAAAATTTGGACAGGGGAAAAGAAGATTTAGCCTCAATCGCGTGATGACGAAACTTGCTCATACTTCTGAAACTGCAATTGCTATTACTTTTTTAGTGATGAATCTTTCTACTCAGCTCTCGCGGCTATTTTATGCTTTTTTATGTCTATTTTTTAAAACTACACCTTTTTCCCCATTTACTATTATTGAAAATAATCAGTCCTTAAATCATAGATAGCATCTGCTTATATTAGACCCTTGTTGAGTAACTAATCAATTCTTATCTTGCTGTTTTCTGACTTTTTCAGCAAGCCCTACTTAACTGCCTGCATCACTATTGGATAAGGATCGAATTGGCGTAAGGCATTGTGCCGATAAAGTCGCCATGCCAGCATAATTGGAGAAGCTACTTGGTCAAGCTGAATTCCCGTCCAGTATGGCTCGCCGTTTATCCAAAAGTTCTGAGCAAAACCACCATCTGCTTGTTGACTAGCAGCGAGGTAAATCAATGCTTCTAAGGCAGTTGTTTTGTGTCCGGCTGCCAGCAGTGCTGTTACACTATTTACCATGTCGCGAACCCAAACCAGATGATAACCTCCTTGTTGTTCATCGCCGTGGGCATTACCCCAAGGAATTGACAGCGATGCGATCGTTGCACCGGGATAGATTTTGTCTTCATGTGCTAGTAGCACGCTAAAGCTACTGTGATAAAGATTACCTCCATCCCCCGATACTTGTTCTAGTGGTAGGCGGTTTTCACAGGCATTGTTCCATTGGTTGATATAGCGGACTTTTTGTTCTTCAAAAGGTACATCCAAGGACAGCAAAAGCGTTGTCACTGCATCGTGGAGGTGGTTAGCGAATGCCAGCCCTAACGTAAATTCTTGATTATTCTTTGGGTCAATTTCGGCTGTTAGAGCAACATTCCCTCCTTGGGCTTGCTGAAACTCCCAATCCATTTGGAAATTATCTGCCAAGTCTGTCCAACCGTCACTTTCACCGACATAGCCACAAGAGGCGCGTGTGAAGGGAACCGTTGCTGTCATTGCCAACCAATTATCATTTTGTTGAGCTGTTAAAATTTTTACTCCTGCTACTTCTACTATTCTGGCGCTATCATTCCAGCCGCCGATACCCAAGTGTGGCGCACAGAGCGCATATAGCTGAAGTTTTGCTAGTACTTCTGGATGACCTGTAAGGCGCGTGTGTTGCAAAATGCATGAATCTCGCGGGTCAGTAATGATTTCCTTGGTAATAGTGTAACGTCCTTCCGGATCGGAATTGGTAATGCGGTATCCAAGAACGTGAGGGACGATACGTTCAGTTTTGGTATGCAGATGGCGCTGTTCTTCATGGAAAAAGCTAGAGCCATCAGTAATCAAGTATTGTAGATCTCGGATTTGGGGACGGTCAATAGTAGGGTAATAAACTTCATTGAGAATGCCATTAGAAAGGGTGAACCACGTGCGACTGGAGACGGCGCAAGCAGTTCCTACCCCGTCTTTATTGCCTTGAGTCCAACAGGGTTTTGTAAGACCAATGAGAAAATAGACTGCATCCCAAAAGTCGATAGCTCCTAGTCCCACGCGACCCGTTCTGAATCCCCGCATCTGGAGTGCAGACATCAGCCCACAGAACAGCCATCCACTTCCAGGGAGTGCGTGCGATTGCAGCCTGAACTTTTTTTAGAATGGGCTTCTAGCTCGTCCTATAAACTGGGCAGTGACGACGCCCATACAACATTCCGGGATAATTTATTTCTTGATTTGGAAATCCCTAAACTCTACAGTTGTACGAGAAATAAGAAATAGAAAGCCAATTGAAAAATTCCTAGCGTTCTCCACCAGTTTTCCACCTTTGAGACTTATGCTTAAACTACGGTACTATGCCAATTTTGTCAAAATACCTAGCGAATAGAATTCGCAGCTATACAAGCTAAGTCCGCAAGGCAAGAACTACTTTGGGTTAGCTGCTTTTAGCGAACAGGGGAGAAGAAATTACATCGGTAATCTTAGTACCCGGGAAAGAGTAAAGGAGGAAAAATGATAATGCTGAATAAATATCATAATTACAAAGGAAGTTGGAATATTCGTATAAGTGCCACAGCCATTGCATTAACGGCTTTACTTCTTCCCGCTTGTGCCAACAATGAGCAGCAAGCAACTACTTCTGAACCGACGGCAGACACTATAGCAGAAAAAGAAAACGTTACTGCACCAGAAGTTAGCAAGAATACAGATGCCCTCATCGGTAAACTCGTTACTGTTAGGAGCCAACCTATCAATAGGGTGAGTGATAACGTATTTACAATTACTGATAGGGAAGTTTTTGGTGGTGAAAGAATTGCAGTTGTGAATAATACAGGTAAGCCTGTTAACTTATCTGAACCTCAGGATGCAAGATTGCAAGTTACCGGTACGGTTGCTAAGTTTAACATCAATGCTATTAAGCAAGAGTACGGCTTGGATTTAGGTCAACAAGATTTGTATCGAGAATATGAAGGTAGACCTGCAATTATTGCACGATCGATTGCACTAGCACCGGTACCAGGTGAAATCGCCGAAAATCCAAAGATTTACTACAACAAAGTTATTGCTGTACCTGCTGATATTGCAAGAATTTATGGTCCTAATGCATTTGTTCTTGAAGATGATACACTCCTTGGCAATAACCCATTGTTAGTCTTGGTTACAAATCAACTAAAGGACAAAGCTCCTATTAAACAAGGCGAAAGGATTGTTGCTACTGGTACACTTCGCCAATTCGTTATCGCTGAGCTTGAGAGAGACTACAATTTTGCTTTTGACCCACAGTTGCGAAAACAGCTAGAAGCAGATTATAACACTAAGCCTGTGTTGATTGTTGAAGGTATATATCCATCAGCATTGCCACAAAGCGCTAAATAGGGTTTGCTGCTTTTGCTTTGCCTGCTAATAGCACACCTATGACTGTAATAGGGTACACCCACCGTTCGGAGTGGATACTTTGGATTGGAAGGTTAAGGAGATATAAGAGATGCCAAGTGTTATCCACCTTTGAGACTTAAACTTCAACTACGTTAATTGAACTTCTGCCAACTGAGCGATCTCAACTTCAGAACTCATGAAGGACGGCTAACAAATATAACAAATGGGAGGAACCAAAACTTGCTTGAGACCTAATAAGCAATTAATATGGCTGCAAGTCGCTTTAGGAACTTTAAACACTTGCCTCATACCTATTTTGACCACCCATCCTGCGTCAAGTGCAGAACGCGTTGAGTTATCCTATGGGATCTTAGAACGGTCTATCCCTATTAATTCTCTCGAAGCCTATGCAAAGACTGGCATTGTGAATGATAACTTGGCTGTCTATGCACGATACGTCAGTTCTCAAGAACTCAGTGAACTACGGCAGATTTTGCTGACTCCTATTCCCTTAGATGTAGTAGAAGTTTCACAATTTCTTTACACGCCCATTGGCGAGAGATTATTAAAACGTTTGGGAGAAATCATTCAGACGGAATCTCGCTTATCAGGGTTCTACGCAATTCGAGCCGCGCTGATTCTAGCTACAGCAGATCCGCAAGGTTTAACGCTGTTGAATGTACTACGCAAGTTTCCTTCAAGCACGATTTCGATTAATTTAGCCCGCAGTCTCACAATTGCTCGGGAGTTAAGGGCTTTAGTCAATCAAACTCAAAATGCGATAGCACTTATTAACGAGCAATCAACCCTTGAGGCAGCCACTACCCCCGACCTCACTGCCGTTGAAGTTCCTTCTTTCCAAAAACTGGGATCCTTTAATTGGCAAAAGATAACTATTACGCTCAATGACTTATCCCGCGATCGTACTTTTCCCACCGACATTTACCTGCCAATCACTTCAAGCCCTCGTCCAATCATTGTTATTTCCCACGGACTTGGCTCTGACCGAACTAGTTTTGCTTACCTGGCTCGTCACCTTGCTTCTTATGGTTTTGTGGTTGCTGTTCCAGAGCATCCGGGCAGTAATTCACAACAGTTGCAAGCACTGTTAGAAGGTACGGCGGATCGAGTTACGAACCCCAGAGAATTTATTGACCGACCATTGGATGTCAAGTATTTGTTGGATGAACTGACTCGCCTATCTAAGAATAACCCAGCATTCGCAGAACGTTTGAATCTGCAACAGATTGGTGTGGTGGGGCAATCGTTTGGTGGATACACAGCATTAGCACTGGCAGGAGCGCCAATAAATTTTCAACAACTTAGTAAGGATTGTCCAGCGTTGGAGGACACACTCAATATTTCGCAGTTGCTTCAATGTTTAGCGCTGCGTTTGCCACCATCTCAATATAACCTCTTCGATCCACGAGTGAAGGCAGTCATTGCTATTAACCCTGTCGATAGCATCATTATGGGGCAAGATAGTCTTAGCCAAATCAAAATTCCAGTCATGATTGTAAGTAGCAGTGCTGATACAATTGCTCCTGCTTTGTTAGAACAAATTCAACCCTTTAGTTGGTTAACAACACCAAATAAGTATTTGGTGCTCATTAACGGCGGTACACATTTTTCCGCGATCGCAGAATCACCGAATGCTGCTATTCCCGTTCCCACAGAGGTTACTGGTCCTAGCCCTGTTTTAGCGCGTAGTTACGTTCAAGCTTTGAGTGTTCCTTTTTTTCTAACTTACGTCATCGATCGAGCAAGTTACCGTCGCTACCTAAGTGCAGATTACGTCAATGCTATCAGTCAGAAGCCACTACCGCTTTCGTTAGTGACATCTCTTACCCCCACTCAGCTTGAACAAACTGCTCGATAAAGCCTGCCTAAGTCTACCTATAAAATGAAACTGAGAAATCATAATCTACAGGTTTGTTTATATACAAATGGTATAACTCCTGAGCTAAAAAAATAAAACATCTTTATTTATCTAAATGTTCCCACTTAAATGTTTTAAATAAATAGTAATGCTAACTCCATGCTACTCCCGAATCACTATAAAATCCCGTTTTTTGAAGTGCCCACCGTATAAATCTTTCAGTCCTTATCCTGAAACTATCTAGTTTACCGAAATTTGGGTGTAAGCAATTGATGAATTTTCAGTGATAATGACGAATATATTACTCTACACCCAAACGGTTTAAAGCTTCACATACCTCATACCCTTTTTAAGACAAATGGTTACATCGCTGCGAGAACTCTCAGTTACTGCCTAGAAAATCCGCTTTTCTACTGACAAATTTCTACCTGCGATCGCATTGCCGATGGAGTCATTATATCTAGCACTTCTGTACGAAAATATACCGCCAATCACAAGGAAATATTATTGATAGCGTGTGAATAATTTATGAGGAAATATCAAATACGTTATGTTCTGATTTTCATCATATTAATCTCCATCCTACTGTCAGGTTGTGAGTTCTTTATCCCTCATACGAGTGATGCGCTTTCTCAGACAAAGCAATTGAAAGAACTTGAAAAGCAAACCGAACAAATAGAACAACAAACAAAAGCACTGGAGCGATTAGCAAATTCAACTGAAAAAATCGCTAACCCTCAAAAATGATTATTGTGTTATGTAGCAGCAATCCTAAATCATTCATGAGTACTGTAGGGTGGGGTAATGCCTAATGCCCGCTCTACATTAAGCTTACTTAGCGTCTGCTCTTTCCTGCTTGCTTACGCATCCGATGCATGATGAACCTACTTCCATAAACAATTACGATTGCTGCAATTATAACCAGAACAATGAAGCTCAAGAACTTTTTCACCAGTTGGTAATTTTGTCCCAGTACATAGCCTGCGTATGCTAAAAGTCCCACCCACAAGGAAATACCTACTACGGAATAGAGTAAGAAATGCAGCAAAGGCATCGCTTCTATACCTGCAGGGATAGAAATGTAGGTGCGAATGGTTGGAACAAGCCGACCAAATAACACCGCCCTTCGTCCATATTTTCCAAACCAATGGTTCATTCTGTCAATGTCCTTACCAGATAACCTCAGCCACTTACCATGTTTGTCTATCCACTCTCTCAACCGTTGTTCACCCACAAGCTTGCTAATATAATACCAGGGGAGAACACCTATTACAGAGCCTATTGTCCCTGCCACAACTACCCAAAGTAAACTGCTTAACTTCCCCTGAGTGACACTAAATCCTGCTAAGGACAGAATCAACTCGGAGGGTAAGGGTGGGAAAAAGCCTTCTATCGTCATCAATACACCGATTCCTAGATAACCAAGGGAAGAAATAACGTTAGTAATCCACTCAACCATAAAGTTTATTTAGTTAATTTTTGCGCTTTTTCCTTTTTTTGCGGCGATGGATGAACCAAATTCCCAAACCGAGAACGAGTAACACCACCACAATTATGGAAATAGGACTAAGATATTTTTTCACCAGTTGATAATTCTGCCCTAACGCAAAGCCTGCATAACTTAATAGTCCTACCCATAAAAGAGTACCAACTGTTGAGTAGGCTAGGAAGAGTAGAAATGGCATCTCCTCAAAACCTGCAGGAACAGAAATCAAAGTACGAATAGCAGGAATGAGGCGACCGAAAAACACAGCAATTCCTCCATATTTCTTGAACCACTGCTTGGACTTATCAATATCCTCACCAGATAAAGTCAGCTACTTGCCATGCTCTTCTACCCACCGTCGTAAGCGTTTTTCACCTACACGCATTGAGAGATTGGAGATCGGATGCACAGGGATGGTTGCTCTTATTGGAGGGTTTAGTTGGTATTGCGGCAGGAATACTAACCTTCTTTTGGCCAGGAATTACAGCATTGTTGCTGCTGTACTTGATTGCCGCTTGGGCGCTTGTGACTGGTATTTTCGAGATTATTGCTGCCATTCAACTACGAAAAGAGATTGAGAATGAGTGGTTGCTGGCAATGGCTGGCGTCGCATCAGTACTTTTCGGTTTGCTACTAGCTATTTGGCCTGGTGCAGGGGCATTAGCAATACTATGGGTTATTGCAGCATATGCAATCTTCTTTGGCGTGCTCCTGTTAATTCTTGCTTTTCGATTGCGGAATTGGGGCAGACGAAGAGTGTAGTACCTGAAAAGAACAGGAGTTGAGCTTATGACTGTACGTTCGCTGATTTTTGAAGGGTGAGAGAAATTAACACCTTACTGTCCAAGGAAACAAGGTGATTCTGGATCTTCTAAAGGTGATACCGTGTAACACTTGGAAAAAGCATTGTCAGATAAACGGTGTAATACGAAGACTATTCGCGATTGAGTCTCGTGAAAAAAAAGAGTGATTCAATCCTCGACACTGTTGGCGATTTAGCCTCGCATTGGCATGAATCCGCGTACACGATTAATTGTTTCCGAGTTTTGGGAGTTTATAGCGTTTTTTTTAGAGAAAAACAAACCACCACTAACGAACGCCAAGAGCATAACCAATCCCAGCCAACCGATTTGTAATCTCACATCCTTATTTAAAAACACCGAATCCAGCACTAGTCAACTCCATATGCTTTAATCAAGAACAGCGCCAAACACTTGATTATCTATGCTCTAAAGTTAGAACGATGGCGTCGAATGCCCGCCACCTATATGTCGCGTTATTGCAATTCTACAACAGAGGCGATTGAACAGGACAAGCCCTTGGTGTAACTGCATTCCTCAAACTGATTAGGAGATTGTGCTCGCGCAAGCTGCTGTTGGGTTATAGTATTAGGTGGGCATGACTGAGGAACCAAGACCCTATGGTTGTAAGGCTCTCTATACAAAAAGCCAGGACAGAGATCGGGATTGAGCGCGGAACCAGGACCTGCAATTGCAGATAAAAGAGTAGCTAAAAGAACAATCAGTAGCCTCACCCAGAGTGTCGCCCAAATTGTTTCCACTAGCTCAATACTTCTTTGGCTTAGGTGATTGAGTTGATTCATAAACTCTCCTAACTAAAAACTTTACGGTCTATAGATAGGGCAGGAAAAAAAACAAGATAAAGTCAGACCCTAAATATTTGTCTATTAACTTAATGAAACTTTACAAATGCCCCAAAATTACATGGATTCCGACAGCCTCACCGATTTTTCCTATCCGCTTACAGGTAGATTCAAATATGGATTTAAGCTCTTTGGCTTCCATCAAATCAGCGCTATTATCAAAGAAAACGGATTCATAGACTGTAAAAATTGCAAAAAAAAACGATTTTTGGAACAGGTGCAATATATGATTTTTCATTCCAAGTAAAAAAACTATAAACGAACAAGATACTCTAGTAATCCTAAATCACGCGTCAAATTCTCTCTTCTCTCTTTTCTTAGCACTCTTGGTTCAGGAGTGGTTGATAATTTTCACAGATCAAATAGAACTGCTGTGTTTCTCCAACTTAACAATTAAATAGTGGAAAAGTCGTGGAGAATTGATATGATTAATAACATATTTAGAAGAAGACATTTTAACCATATGTGACTCTAGTTGTGAATTTGCGATCGCCTGGAGAAGTCATCGCCATTGACGGAAAAACGTTGAGAGGCTCCTATGAGAAAGGAAAAGATAAAGCAGCTATCCATATGGTGAAGAGGTGCTCAATATTATTCGAGAATTCTTGCACCTGCGCTATCGACTGTTGCCTTACTTCTACACCTTAGCGTGGGAAGCGACTCTTACTGGACATTCCCCCGTGCGACCTCTGTTCTGGATGGAGCCCGATCGTCAAAACCTGTGGAATATTGAAGATGCTTTTTTGTTAGGCAATGCACTCTTAGTTTACCCAATTGTAGAAGAAGGAGCGACTTCACGCAAAGCGACTTTACCGAAAGGATACTGGTACAACTTCTGGAACGATGCTTTGATAGAAGGAGGAAAGCAAATTGAGATGGCAGCACCTTTAGAAAAAATACCTCTGCTAGTAAAGGCAGGTAGTATCCTTCCAATGGAAGTGGAAGAAAGGTTAATTCTCCATATCTATCCTCCAGAGGAAGGAAATTGTAAAGGTCAGGTATACCAAGATATTCCACTAAAGAACACTCGCTTCTGGTTTGAAGATATATGTAAATAGTGGAAAACTTGTGGAACACACTCACAATCTTGCTAACTTCTATCAAAAGTTAGAAATTTCGCAAGCATTAGGTCTAACTTTTGAAACTAGTTAAAGTTTCATGGTTTAATTAACATATACCTAAGAGGAGAAAAGTTTAAAAAATCTGAATAGGGTAGGGTTATTCGATCGGATTTTTGACAAATTTTAGTGTAATGTAACAATCCAAGACTGACTCGGAATATTTGCCTATCAAAGTGTAAAATGATCTTTTCTCACTGCCAAGAGCAATATTAGCTCACAATTAACGCATTAAAAATTGATTTTTTTAGCTGGAGGATGAATGCTTAAATGGTACAAATTATCAACAATCGTGACAATTCTCTTCCAAAATTTGGGAGAAGTACCCCTTGGTTGTGGCGTGCAAATTGCCAAGATGTAGTTTCCGCTCTCTGCGCTTTATCTCTGCTAGAAGATGAAATGAATAAGCGCTATAAGATGCTTAAAAGTGTAAAGGTCGTCAATCTTGACAGCTACAATAAAATAGGAAATGAACGA
Organism: Scytonema hofmannii PCC 7110; assembly: GCF_000346485.2. NCBI lineage: Bacteria > Bacillati > Cyanobacteriota > Cyanophyceae > Nostocales > Scytonemataceae > Scytonema > Scytonema hofmannii. The sequence goes on along the minus strand of NZ_KQ976354.1, from coordinate 5,553,215 downwards.
ATAGCTCACATCGCTGTAGTCTTTAATAAGGGCACTGATTTAATAGGAGAGAAAGAGCTTAAATCCCTGTTTGAGTCTACCTGCAAACGGATAGGTGAAATGGGCAGAAAAGTAGGAATTCACTTGATTTTAGGGCAAATCTAGAGTTAAGTCTAAAATGGAGATTCCGATTAGAGGATTGCTCGAATATCTAGAAACTCAGTTCTATTTCAGTGAAATCTCATAGCATATATCAGTTGAAAGGAGTTTACTAGTGCTAGATTCCTTGCTTGAAGTTTTGAGTAACGATAGGAGATTAGAAGTCGGCACTTTAGGAGTGATTGGATTGTTGGCTTTCATCAGTGGTGGCTTCATGTTACCTCTAGTGAGTTTGTGTACTGCCAGTTTTGCACGATCGCAACTAGCTCGTTTTACTGCTTTCAAAGAAAGAATTGCTTATCAAAAAGTCGTCAAGCCTTATGAAGGTTGGCTGGTAGTTGCCTTTGGTCTTTTTCTGACCGATATCTTTGCAATTGCATTACCAGATTCTAAGTGGTCTAGGCTTATAGAAATTCCTATCGGATTAGCCTTAACTATTACTGTCAGCTGGTTAGGCTCTCAATTCTTCAAGTATTTTTTTGATTTTTATTTGTTAGAAGCAGCCATTAAAAGTGGACGAAAAGTTAATAGTGAGTTACTGATTGTTACTAAGTTATTCGCGAATACGATTATTGTAGTTATAGCAATTCTTCTTTTTGCTCAAACTCATCAAATTAATATTTTTGGAATATTAGCTAGTTTAGGAGTTGGTGGTCTTGCTATTGCCTTTGCGGCCCAGAAAATACTAGAACAACTATTAGGTGGTGTAGTGATTTATCTGGATCGTCCCTTTGTTATTGATGACTATATTGGCTTACCGGATGGAACTTTTGGACGAGTTGAATCAATAGGCTTGCGTTCCACTAAAATTCGCACATCTGGTAAAGGTACGGTAATGATTGTCCCTAACAGTTCACTAACCCAGGTTAACATTGAAAACTTCACTGGCGCGAAGAAAGTTATGGCAATTATTTATTTAAACTTTTATCGGGTGATCGAGAATGAAGAACAAGCTTTGATTCGCCAGGTTATCCTTGAAAGTACAGTTGATATCTTTGGCATTGATACGCGTAGCACGGATGTCATTTTTAAAGATTTGCAAGAGCAAGTAGGGCAGCCTTCTAAGCTTAAAACCACAAAGAGAACGCAGGCACAAATTACCTTTTTTATCTTAGGTTCTGGTGAAGTTTCCATGGAACTGCGGCGTCAACTTCTCGCTCTTGCCAATCAAAGTCTTACCCAACGCTTAAAGGAATACGGTATTGCCTTTGATATTGGCGATCCCACTATCTATGTTGATTCTCCTATTACAATTTAAAGCTCATTTATGAATTTTTCAGGAATTCTTGAAAATCTTAATCAATTTGAAGAAGTTGCTCAACCAGTCCTCATTAAAATAGGAATATTTCTACTGTTTTTACTGTTATCTTTTCTCATAGGAAGATCTACTCCTTTTTTTATAAGATTGCTGATCGGACAATTCTTTCCAAAACAACTGACAAGAGTTTATGAAAAATTAATTCACCCTGTTAAAAACCTAGTCAAACTTGCCAGTACATTAATTTTAATTTCTTTATCTTTCAATTGGATTGAAGAGTACCAAGCTGTCTATAACTTTATTAACCCTTTTATTGATTTAGCCGTCATTATTAGCGTTGCTTGGCTAGTCTCCCGTTTATTTCGTCAATTTCTCCTTGTTTATGGAATAGACTTACTCCGGAAGTTTGGTCGGGAAGTTGATGAGCTACTATTGGTATTTGAGACTTTAGCAAATGTGATTATTGGCTTTTTTGCCGTTCTCGCTTTTGCCAAGAACCGATTTGACTTAATTGGCTTAGTGACAGGCTTGGGAATTGCGGGAGTAGCGGTTGCCTTTGCCGCGCAAAAGACTTTAGAGCAACTGCTCGGAACTATTGTATTGTATTTAGATCGCCCCTTTGTTCCTGGTGAATACATTCGCTTACAGCGTTCTCAACAAATTCCTGAAGGTCTCTTTGGTCGAGTTGAATCCATTGGTTTACGCTCTACCAAGATTCGTACAGCAGCAAAAAGCACGCTTTTTATTGTACCAAATTCTATATTAGCAAATTTAGAAATTGAAAATATTACTAGAGGAAAGAAGGTAATGGTCTTACTTTATATCGATTTTTTAAAGTTTTTAGAAGAACGAGAGCAAGCACTAGTGCAACAAGTCATTTCCAAGAGTACTAACTCTTTATTTGGAATTGACCCAGGCAGTACCAATATTACCTTAACAGACGATTCTGAAAATATGACAACCCATGCTAGAGTCACATTTTTTATATTAGGTTCCAGTGACAATTCAATCCAATTAAGAAAGAGGTTGTTGGAGTTAGCACATGAGAAAATTTCCAAGCAACTTCACAATTATGGAATTGCATTTAAAATGCAAGAACCGACTATCTACGTAGAATCTCCTGTCACAATATAAGTATATGTTCCTTGCCCTTGCCCATACAGCAGAATTGATGTTTGCTTCTTCAGAGCAAACGGTATCCAACTCTAATATCCTCTTGCTATTTGCAACCTGTGCGATCGCTTCCGAATATCGCGCTCTCTTTGGTTGGTCACCGACAAGATTTAGTTTCTCCAACAAAGGTTTAATAATTTTTATAAGATAACTTATCCAATAAATTTAGGCTGAACTTATAATACTAGTTTAATTTAAAATAAATGGGCAGTGCGATCGCACCAAGAGGAGTTGGTTATACTTTGTTTCCGATACATATTACCGATTCCCCAAACTGGTCTTGCAACCAGAGCACTGCTTCTTGGAAACCGCAACCCAAAACGTGCATCACCAAATCGGTAGCACCGCCCCCACCCTTTTGGTTTCCCGTAAAGTCGTAGAATCGCGTGCCAATAATACTGATAATGCGCTCGCTACCCTTCCACTTGTGCTGGGCTTTATTATCCTGATGGAGTCCCAAATGGTAAGCAACATCTTCCAAAGGTAAGTCGCGGACTCTGTTTGCTTGGGCTTTCCATAAATCCAAGGTCAATTCAAGATTTTGCAGGCGCTCAAGTAACTTCTGTCTTTCTCGTTCGGAAGCATGAGCGGTTTTGGCGAGTGCGGCTTTTTCTTTGAGCAATCGCTGGTGTTCTGTTAATTGGGAGTTGATAGTGTCAAAAGTCGGTTGTAAAGTTTCTTTGAGCTGCTCCCAATAATCGAGAGCGTTTTGATTGGGTGTTGGTTGGGCATATTGCTTGGACTTTGGACAAAAAAGAGAGTTCGCGTATGACATTCGCGAATTATAAAATGAACGTAACTTTTTTATCTCAGAGGGAAATCATCTGAGTCAAACAATTATATAAGCCAGAAAATTACGCAGCTTTCTCTTTAGGAGTGTTCGTTTTTTTGCCTTTTTTAACAACACTCTGCTTAGATCGTTTTGGTTGAGTCTGATCGGTTACCCTACCTGGAAAATTTCCATGGCTGACGCCACGCTTCGCGAACGGGGTTTGGGAGAACGCCCTGGTTTACCAACCTCTGAAATAATTCTCCCAAAATCACGTTGCACCACACTTGGAGCTACAATCTTATCATGGCTTTGTTTTAAATAACGCTCCCACGGTCTAGGTAAGTGTTGAGCTAAGTCCTTTGCAGCGCAAAGCTGTACGTAAGCCAACAGTACTAATCGTATCCAATTTTCCTCATGTTTGACCTCTGGGGTTTGAAACTCCGTCATCAATAAACGTTGTTTTCCAAATCGATTAAAGTGCTCGATATCATAACGTTGTCTATAGTCCAATAAAAGAGAAAAACATTCGTGGAAGACGGATTAAACTTGATACACCAAGACTAACAAAAGCTGATGGTTATATAATTGATGATAGCCTCCCACCCGGAACAGATGCTATTGCAACGAACGGTCATCATGAAGGAGTTGAGATTAGTGTAAATGGAGAAAAAAGGGTTTTTGATAACTTTCTTCGTGATGAATTTCCAAATGGAGTTCCAACTGAACAGTGGGAGAACAATTTAGTATTTGACAGTAAAATAAATTTAGGAACAAAATTCAAGCAAAAAGGATACCAATTTTAAACCAATCAAGGAAGAAGGAAGAAGGGCAATTGGTGGGGAATTTAAAAGAGTCACCAATTGTAGATCACCAATTTTCCATTTGGTGGGGGACTTAAACTCGTTTACTCAGAAGAAAGAAAATTTCTTTCTTCTTTCCTCTGTCTCGTTAAATTCAATTGTAGGTAATTAATATGAAGAATTTTTCAATATTTCTCCAAGACATTAAAGATAACCCAGTCATATACTTAGGCAAGCCATCAATTACTTGCCTTCATTCATTATTAGTTGGTTATTTAACAACTCTAAGGCACTTGGGCTTCTTGCAAGAAGGCTGTCCAATGGATGGATTTCAAGAATGGATACAAGAAAGAGGAAAAACTACAGTATCTCAATCATGGGCTAAAATAATTCTCTTTAATTCTATGGATGAGTATGAAGCTCTAGAAAGATTTTTTGAACTGTTCGAGGAATACTTAAACCGCAACAAGAGTTCAAACCAAGTTTCATAGATTTACTTTTAAACTGCAATCGTGAAAGAGTCAGCTTTGACAGTTGTGGCTTGAACACTACTTAAGATTGCCAGAATTTCGTGGTTGGAATTGTCAAAAATAAAGGTGTTGTCAAGGATTTGACTGATAGTCAAAGCAGAATACGTCAAACCTCCAGATAAACTAATGATATCCTCTCCTACACGAAAGTCGTTGATAGTATCAGTTCCTTCCTCTACAGCCAAAACAAAGGTATCATTTCCTTGACCGCCTGTCAGGTAATCGTTTCCAGCACCACCCCAAAGTCGATCTTGTCCGTCGTTACCCCAAATTAAGTCATCACCAGCCTCACCATAGAGCACATCATCCCCATCACCACCAAAAATGCGATCGCCACCATTACCACCTTTGATGATATCTTCTGAGTAAGAAGTGCTATCAGCGACACTATTAATCAAGTCACCAAATACAGTGTCATTGCCATCACCAGCATCAATTTCATCGCCTTCCAATCCACCAATAATGACATCATCACCATCGTAACCAAGAATGCGATCGCTTTCATTGCTTCCCATTAAAGAATCAGTATTAGGTGTACCCTCAAGCATATTCGGAAGACTAATAGTACCGATAGCTTGGTTCTTCTCAATAACAGCATTGTAGGAATTGCTAAGTTCCACCAAGAATGTTTCTGATTCTTCAAACTCAATATCGCGTTTTGCTACAACCTCAATAGTTTTACTAATTTCCCCTGGGTTAAAAATCAGTTGTTTTAATCCAGTACTATTATAATCGCTTCCCGCTTTAGCTGTTCCATCAACAGTTTTGTAGTTTACCGTAACTGGCAGATAACTTTCATGAGAAAGACTAACTGTAACCGAGGCTGCTTTACCTTCTTTGATAGTGAAATCGTCGATCTTAATGCTAGATTTAGAATCATTATCAGTAAGAGAAACAGTTGCTTCTGGGTGACTAATTTGGGAACTTTCTGGTGGTGCAGTTAGATTGGGGTTTTTAAGCGTAAGTACGAGTTCATCTTGGGTTTCAAAATCGCTGTCATCAACAACATTCAGTGTAATACTCTTTGTTGCTTCTCCTGGTGCAAAGCTTAAAGTTCCACTTGAGGTAATTGGAGTCCCGGCAAATTGTACGTTGTTGTAATCCTTGTCAAAAACTGCCGTTCCACTAAAGGCATAGTCTACAGTACTTGCTATCCCAATACCGCCACTGCGAATCACATCAAAAGTCAGTTGTTGATTCCCGCTTTCTGTCACAGTGTTTGTTGTTGTAGAAAGGCTGTAGGAAACAGGATCATTGGCAGCAATTGTTAGCGCTACATTGCCTTTACTTGAATCTACTTTATAATTGCTACTTGAAGCTAAAGTAAATTGCACTGTTTCTTCTGATTCAGGAATAGCATCATCAATTGCCGTAAAAGTGACATCAACATAACTTTGCCCTTCAGGAATCACAACTGATAATCCATCAGTAGAAAGAGAGTAATCTTTTTGATTGGCAGTGCCAGTAACAACAAACTTGACTGTTAAATCATCAAGGATGCTATTGCGACTGACGCGGAAAGAACTCTGATTCGATCCCGTTTCGCTGACATCGGTTTTTAAAGAGGCGATTTGAACAGTTAAGATATCGTTATCATTATTAATGAAAGTGATATCTTCAGGATCAATATTGTTGTAATTTGGATCGGTACTTATGGTTGGTTGCAGTGCGATCGCGTAGTCAATATTCCCATCAACCATACTGTCATCTCGCCCGGTAATAGTGACAGTTTGTGGCATATTCCAATTATTAGGCGTGAAGGTCAAAGAGTTTGCAGAAAGTTGTCCTTCTTTTAAATTAGAATTATTCAAGTTAATAGTGACATCAGCAGTCGGAATTGTCTTCAAATTCACGGTAAAATATGTTGTCCCGCCTTCTTCTGTCGTTGTCAACCCAGATGCTAAATTGACGATGACTTCAGGCGGAATATAAAATGAATTTGTGGCTTTTGGAGTTCCATAGATCGGGTTGCCATTCGCATCAGTCCCATTACGCTTCACACCATTATTGTTGTGCCAATTACTATCAGCATCAACAAGTTTAGGATTGCCTCGTTCCATACTGATACCAACATTAGGAGAACCCGTTGCATAAACTCCTGCAGACCATGCATCACCAGCTTCATTAGCAGTATCGATAGCAACATTATCTGGTGTTTTGAGGGTCAGGGATTCTCCAGCATTACTCAGCGTTCCTGTAAAGACCAAGTCAGCAAAAATATCTTTTATGGTCTCATCAGTACCACCTTCAAGTAAGAAATATTGACCCCCTTTAATGACTGCTCCTGTAGGAATAGTAATATTCAGACCGCCACTGCTAGATTTGATCGTCCAACCGCCTAAATCAATGTCTTTATTTGTCGTGTTGTAGAGTTCGATCCATTCAGCGTTACTATCTGCACTGGTTCCCATCCATGCAACTTCATTAATGACAATATCCCTAGAAGCAATGTTGCCATTGACAGTAACATTGAAAAATTGAGTTGTTGAAGTATCTACCCCACCCTTTTCCGTACCTCCATTGTCTTGAACTGTCACACCAATAATGGCATTACCCGTTTTACCCAAACTAGCAGCAGGAGTATAGGTGAGTTTGCCCGTCGCATCAATCATAGGAGCAACTGCAAATATCACAGAATTGCTGTTGCTGACAATATGGTAAGCAACAAGACTTTGAGTTAATTCATCAGTACTACCGCCCGGATTGAATCCTGTTGCCCAAGCATCAACAGTTTGCACTCCTGTAGAAGCATCTGCACTTCGATCTGCTCCAATATTAAAACTAGGAGCATCGTTGACCGCAGCAACGTTAAATCCCATGGTATATGCTGAAGCGCTTAAGTCCGTACCATCACTGACTTTAAACTGGAAGTTAGAGTAATTGTCGCCGTTACCGTCAGTCCCTGGTTTAAACTTCAGGTTACCCAATGCAGACTCTAGTATAGTTTGGTTTTGAGCAATGGCTTCACCACCATCTTGTTCGTTGTTATTGTTGCCATCCAAGAACAACTGACCTACAGTAGGTAGTTGCGTAATTTGTACCGATTGCAGCGTATTACTAGTGTCAACATCCTTAAATTTGAAGTCAGCAGCACTAAAGGTGTAGGCATTATCCTCGTCCAGGTTAACAGTGTTGTTCTCAGCAGTCGGCGCATCGTTAACAGCAGTCACATTCAACGTTATCGTGTACGCTTCAGCGCTCATCTCGTTGCCATCACTCACCTTAAATTGGAAACTGGTGTAGCCGTCGCCGTGACCATTATTGTCAGGTTTAAACTTCAGTTGGCTGAGGTTATCGACTTGTATAATCTGGTCTGCACTGAGGGATTCATCAGCATCTTGGTTACCATCATTGTTTTCGTCTAAGAACAACTTACCTGCACTAGGCAGTTGGGTAATTTGCACTGCTTGCAGTGAATCATTACTGTCAATACTTGTAAAGTTAAAGTCAGCGTTGCTAAAAGCGTAGACAGCATCTTCGATGAGATTGACAGTCCCGTTGGCAGCAGTAGGAGCATCGTTGACAGGAGACACATTCAGCGTCATTTGGTAGGCTGAGGTGCTGATGTCTTTGCCGTCATTTACCTTAAACTGGAAGCTAGCATAGTTATCGCCATTAGCGTTTTCAGCAGGTTTGAACTTTAGCTTGCTGAAATCATCAACTTGGATAGGTTGGTTTTGTGCGATCGCTTCGTTAGTGCCTTGGTTATCATCATTGTCACTATCCAAGAACAACTGACCTTTGATTGGTAGTTCAGTAATGACTACTGATTTCAGTGTATCTCCACTGTCAGTATCAGCAAACTTAAAATCAGTAGTAGTAAAAGCGTAAGCTGTATCCTCGTTCAAGCTAACAATATTGTTGTCAGCAGTCGGGGTATTATTGGGAGTTGGGTTAGCAGTTTGAGAAACAGTAATACTACCAGAGGGTAAGGACGTGTCGCTACCAAATGTCCAGTTTGCAAAATTGCCAATAGCCTGTAGCCATTCTTCCTTAGTTCCACTGGAAAGCGCATTAAAGTTAAATGTTGCAGAAGTCTCGGTGTTATTGAGAAGCACTGCTGTCTTGTTATTTTCAGACAATCCTATGATAACGTTACCAGTGCTTGAGCTAGTTGCATCTTCAAAAAAACCTGTATTATCAATCTGATAGATAGGAGTAAAATCAGACAATAGAGGGTTTGTGCTGTTGGTTGACTGCACAACTGCTATCTGGTCTTCAGACTCAGTTAAGAAAAGGTCAGCATACTCACCACCAGCACCGATTGATCCTGACTTCGTCCAGGTGAAATTGGGAGAAGTATCTGTAGTGCGAATAACTGTACCAGCCGCAATCTCAGTATTTGCGGTAAATCGAATTAAGTTCTCGTCGCCATCAGCATCAGTAGAAGTTACACCCTGAAAGGCAGTACTAGTCCAACCATTATTTGTAAAATAAATTACAGTATCTGCTTCAATGGGAACCAGGTTAACGAATGAGAACAGGTCAGGGCTACCGTTAGTCACGTAACCTACGATAGCAAGATCGCCGGGGTTCAAAATAGTAGGTGCCACAGATATATCCTTTAATATTTATCCAAAAGGAAATTTTTGGTTGGACTGTTAACTAGCCGTTGTGCAGTTCAACACGTTTATTGAAGATTAATAAAAGTTATAGTCAAATAATAAACTTTTTGTCCCCGTAAATCTACTAAATTTTGTCATACTGAAAATGACACATCATTAATTGAGTAATACCCTGTAACAGGGTTTTGCTGCCTTTGATGCTTTTCTGATGAGATTGGAGATTTTATTACAGCAGTATTAATTAGTACTTAATTGGAAAGAAAGTCTTCATAAACTACATCTTGTGGTACGGGCGTCCCCGCCCGTACCACAAGAGCATAGTGTGGTTCATTTATTTGAAAACTGCTGTAAGGTGCTTATTCTCAGTAAGCCATTCACGAGAAAAGCTCATAACAAATCATGAAAAGCACTTTTACTTGACCAAGGACAATTGACAGATGATAAAGCAGTATTATTCCTGGCTAAATGTTTGTAAACTGAAGAGAGTGATTTCCAAAAGCAAATTACTACCTGTAGCGATCGCAATTTTCACTTTACTTGTCACCTTCTACTATGGCAGAGATTACTTCTTCAAGAGCACACACAAATTACAAAAGTGATTGGAGATTAGGGATAATATTGCTCCTGCACTCTAGTGGGAAATTTTTCCTAAACAAATTAATCAAAAATAGAAATTATTTCAATACTAGATATCTTAAACATAGGCTTTGTTGTTTTCTCTGTTGTCACAAACTCCTCTGTACCAACTGACAACGCCGCAGCAACATGAAGCGCGTCCATAGCTGCTAAACCATACTGAGAAGCAATTTGATAAGCTTCTTGAACAATACGAGTCAAATCACTCGCCCAGTACGTAACATCGCTAAAAAACTCTTCATAGAATTCAGCTTCTTCAGTTTGTTTATGATAAATTGCTTTGGGACTTACCTCCAATTTGACAAAATTACTAGAAGCAAATTTTCTTTGAGAATCTTCTAAATATTTCAAGGGCTTTCTCAGCAATTCTGCCCACACCATCTGTTGCAGTAAGCAATACCCCTGAATCAATATAAGTTATTTTCATTCTTCTCTACCCTGTATCCCACCTCTCCGACGGGCGAGTTCTTTTTCGATAGCATTTTCATCTAATAAAGATTTACCAGAAGCAACAATTCTAGAGCGAATTTGCCGCAACCGTTCTCCTAAGGGAGTTTTATTTGCAGAGTTTTTCACGTAAAGAAATTCGACAAAATCTAAAACCTCCTCCTGTTTGTCTTGTGGAAGGGAACGCCACTTTGTTAATAACTCTTGTTCTGGACTCATCAGAATTCACCTACTACTGTTACTACTTCTATTGTGATTTGATAATTTTATTCTAAAAGTGAAACTTCCTCGCTTTCCTCTTACTCTCTAGCAACGCCGTTAAGAACAAAGGCAGTCCCGATGAAAAAATTTTATCATCAAACATGAAAATCTCTCTTCCCCAGTCCTTAACCCCTAACTACCTAATTTCTCAGCAATTCGGGCGCAACCAATCCTTTCTGAATCGCTAAAACAGCGGCTTGAGTGCGATCGCGAACTTCTAATTTTTGTAAAATAGCATGAACGTGAACCCGTACCGTACCGGGGGCAATGTAGAGAGTTTCTGCAATTTCTTGGTTGCTTTTCCCTGTAGCCACAAGTGCCAAAATCTCTTGTTCGCGCTTTGTCAAAGGATTTTCCAATTGTTCTGGAGTTTTTACAGGCATAACCGTTGTCTGATTTCCTTCAAAAGCTGCCCTAATTTCTGTTGTTGCTGTTCGATCCCACCAAGAAGCCCCTGCTGCTACAGAACGCAATGCTAATATTAAAGACTCTGAAGGAATACCTTTTAAACAGTAACCTTGCGCCCCCGCTTCAATTAGTCTTGCAATCAAAGGTTTTTCCGAACGCGATGTGAGAACTAGTACGGGTAAATTGGGGTGCTGCTGCTTAATTTGACGGCAAGCTTCTATTCCACCAATACCAGGTAAACCAATATCTAGTAAAACTAAGTCAAAAGTGTAGCGATTTGCCACCTCTACAGCTTGTTCTCCATCCTCCGCCTCAGCCAAAATTTCAATTCCTGGTTCTTGCTGCAACCGCATTCGCAGCCCCAAGCGAAACAATTCATCATCCTCAACAAGTAATATTTTTAAATTTGTCATTTGTCACTGGTCGCTGAATATGCAGTCGCATTCACAAAATGCTACAAATATAGAGTTTTTTAATAAAAAGTTATATTTGTAAGTAAATCAAGCAAATATCAAATCAGTCTCGTTAGGTTTACCAGTAGAAAGATATACTATTTTGGAAGCCAAAATCTGTAATTTTTATCTATAGGAATCCTACCTGATTTTTGAAATATACGTAAGTAGCAATGCCCACCACCATCTTTTAGTGGGATTTAGCTCTACTTACTTGAAAACCTAAAATTTATACTACAGATAGATGGAGAAAAAAATATTCACACAAAAGAGAATTTTATAGCAATTTATTAGATAGGTGCAACATAGTGAATATTCCAATAATAAAATGATAAATGACTAGTTAGCTTGATTTGCAACATTATACACTACTAACTTATAATTTGGGCTATATATATGGGACAAGGACTTTTGCAGATAGGAGTGACACTCTGTATCTTAATAGCGATCGCGCCGCTATTCGGTAGATACATAGCCCGTGTCTTTATGGGAGAAAAAACGCTACTCGATCTCGTCATGAATCCCTTAGAACGAATTATATATTTATTAGTAGGGATTTCCAGACAAGACACTATGACGGGTTGGCAGTATATCAGAGCGTTGCTGTACAGTAACCTTGTGATGGGAATTGTAGTGTGTGCGTTCCTTGCTCTTCAGAAATTTTTACCCTGGAATCCCACAAAATTAGCTGCTCCTAAATGGGACATTGTATTACACACAACTATTTCATTTTTAACTAATACAGACCAGCAACATTACTCAGGAGAAACCACTCTCAGTTACTTCAGTCAAAGTACAGCTTTGGGTTTTTTGATGTTTACCTCAGCCGCTACAGGGTTGGCAGTAGGGATTGCTTTTATACGAGGTTTAACAGGTAAACCACTAGGAAATTTTTACATTGACATAACCCGTTCCATCACGCGTGTATTGCTGCCAATCTCAATAGTAGGAGCGATCGGATTACTGGCTTTAGGTGTACCGCAAACAATGAATGGACCCCTAGAATTAACAACTTTAGACGGAGGTATACAGTATCTTGCAAGAGGACCAGTAGCTTCTTTTGAGATAATCAAACAGTTGGGAGAGAACGGTGGCGGTTTTTTTAGTGCGAACTCAGCGCACCCGTTTGAGAATCCGAATAGTATTTCTAACCTCATAGAAACCCTTGCCATGCTGAGTATTCCAGCAGCACTCATTTTTACTTACGGATTGTTCGCTAACAATACCAAACAAGCGTGGCAGCTATTTTGGATGGTCTTTATCATTTATGTTATTTTGATTGGTATAACAGCCATTAGCGAGTACCAAGGCAATCCCATAGTCAACAAAGCATTAGAATTGGAAGCACAGCCCAATTTAGAAGGAAAAGAACTCAGATTTGGGTGGGCGCAAACAGCGCTGTGGGCAATTACGACAACAGGAACTATGTGCGGTGCAGTCAACGGGATGCACGATTCCTTAATGCCACCGGGAATTTTTTCTACAATGCTCAGCTTATTTTTACAAATAGTCTGGGGCGGACAGGGAACCGGAACAGCATACCTATTCATTTTCTTGATTCTTGCAGTGTTCCTGACTGGGCTAATGGTGGGACGGACACCAGAATTTTTAGGGCGCAAAATAGAAAAGCAAGAAATAATTCTGAGTAGCGTAGTGCTGCTGATTCACCCAATCGCAGTGTTGATCCCCAGTGCCATTGCCTTGGCATTTCCCACATCTTTAGCGTTTCAAGTTCCACCACCAGGATATACAGGCACTCCTGAATTTCACAACATTTCGCGAGTGGTATATGAATATGCTTCAGCCAGTGCCAATAACGGTTCTGGCTTAGAGGGGTTGGGCGATAGTACTTTATGGTGGAACCTGAGCACTTGCTTGAGCTTGTTAATGGGGCGTTATATCCCCATTATTGTCATTTTGCTGTTAGCCGATAGTATGACACGCAAACAAGCAGTGCCAGAAACACCAGGAACACTTAGAACAGATACCACCCTATTTACAGCAGTGACCGCAGGAGTCATTTTAATTTTAGGGGTACTTACATTTTTCCCCGTTTTAGCTTTAGGACCCATAGCTGAAGGGTTTAATCTTTAAATGAAGGGAATGGGGAGTGGGGAGTGGGGAATGGGGAACTGTCCCTACTCCCTACTCCCTACTCCCAACCCCCTACTCCCTACTCCCTACTCCCTACTCCCTACTCCCTACTCCCTACTCCCCACTCCCCACTCCCTACTCCCTACTCCCTACTCCCCACTCCCCAATTCATTATGGACTCAACACCCAGACCACCATATTCCCGTAAAAGTGAGCGTCGCCAAGCACGTAAAAAATCGAAAGTTCGCACAAAAGGAATTTACCGCAGAGCTATAAAAGACGCTTTTGTCAAGCTTAACCCCAAATATGCAATTAAAAACCCAGTCATGTTTTTGGTTTGGGTTGGGACCCTCATTACTTTATTAGTGACTGTCAACCCTTACCTATTTGGTCCGGTTACAGGAAATAACTTGCGTCTTTTTAACGGATTGGTGACGGGCATTTTATTCTTCACTGTTTTATTTGCTAACTTTGCTGAAGCAGTTGCCGAAGGGAGAGGTAAAGCACAAGCTGATGCCCTACGTTCAACGAAGTCAGAAACAGTTACTAAAAAACTTGGAGATGATGGAGCAATTGTTGAAGTTTCTTCGACTAGCTTAAGAACAGGTGATACAGTGTACGTGGTCGCCGGGGATGTCATTCCTGCAGATGGGGAAGTGATTATGGGTGTTGCCAGTGTTGATGAATCAGCAATTACCGGAGAATCTGCACCAGTCCTTAAGGAAACCGGATCGGACGTAGCAAGTTCTGTCACTGGTGGTACGCGAATTATTTCTGATGAACTGATTATCCGAATTACAGCAGACCCAGGTAAAGGGTTTATTGACAGAATGATTGCCTTAGTGGAAGGAGCCCAAAGAACAAAAACACCCAACGAAATTGCTCTAACGGTGTTGTTAGCCGTTTTGACGTTAGTCTTTTTGTTCGTTGTGATGACAATTCCTGCGATCGCGGGATATGTAGGAAACTCCATTAATATTGCAATATTGGTAGCGCTATTAGTAGCATTGATCCCCACCACCATTGGAGGATTACTCAGTGCAATAGGTATTGCCGGAATGGATCGAGTTGCTCAGTTTAACGTAATTGCGACTTCAGGAAGGGCAGTAGAAGCCTGTGGTGATGTTAGTACCCTAATCCTTGATAAAACAGGTACGATTACTTTGGGTAACCGATTAGCTGAAGAGTTTATCCCCATTAACGGTCATTCTATGGAAGACATCGCCCACGTTGCTTTGGCAGCGAGTATATTTGATGATACACCTGAAGGTAAATCTATTTTCAGGCTAGCAGAAAGATTGGGAGCCAGAATTGATTTTCCACGAGACCAAGCAGAAGCAGTAGAGTTTTCAGCAAAAACGCGCATGAGTGGTACAAACCTACCGAATGGTAGCCAAGCCCGTAAAGGTGCAGTTTCAGCTATCAAAGGATTTGTACGTTCCCGTAACGGAAATGGTACTGCAGAACTTGATATAGCCTACGAAAAAGTCTCACAACTAGGAGGAACACCGTTAGCTGTAGCCTTTGATAGCGAGATATACGGTGTAATCTATTTAAAAGACATTATCAAACCCGGTATTCGCGAACGTTTTGAGCAGTTGCGGCGAATGGGAGTCCGAACTGTCATGCTAACTGGCGACAACCGCATTACAGCATCTGTCATTGCAAAAGAAGCAGGAGTCGATGACTTTATCGCTGAAGCCACCCCAGAAGACAAAATTGCCGTAATTCAAAGAGAACAAGGAGAGGGAAAATTAGTAGCAATGACAGGAGACGGAACCAATGATGCACCAGCGCTTGCTCAAGCAAATGTTGGTGTAGCCATGAATACAGGAACTCAAGCAGCAAAAGAAGCTGCTAACATGGTAGACTTAGACTCCGATCCCACAAAGCTCATTGACATTGTTGCTATTGGCAAACAGCTCCTCATGACGCGTGGGGCTTTGACAACATTTTCCCTTGCCAATGATATTGCTAAATATTTTGCGATTATCCCAGTTTTATTTGCTGCGGCTAATCTACAAAGTTTAAATGTTATGAGACTAACCAGTACGAATTCAGCCGTGCTATCAGCTTTGATCTACAATGCTTTGATTATTCCAGCATTGATTCCTTTAGCGCTAACAGGTGTAAAGTTTAGACCATTAACAGCTAATCAATTATTACAACGTAATATTTTTGTTTACGGATTGGGAGGTGTAATTGCACCATTTATCGCCATTAAGTTAATTGATATATTGCTAACAGTAGCAGGATTGGTTTAACAGTGACCAGTGACCAAGTTATTTCTAATCCTCAATCCAAAATCCAAAATCTAAAATCTAAAATTTCTTTATGTTTATTCTTAGAGAAATCACTAAAGCAATTCGTATTACTTTAATTCTCTGGTTGTTAACTGCGATTATCTATCCATTAGTTATACTGACTGTAGGTCAATTTGTATTTCCCTATGAAGCTAATGGCAGTATCGTGCAGAATATTCAGGGAGAACAAATTGGTTCAGCTTTGATTGGTCAAAAATTTACATCTGACCGATATTTTCGTTCTCGTCCTAGTGTGGTGGAGTACAGTGAAGGCAAAGAAGCAAAACCAACTGGTATATCTGGAGCAAGTAATCTAGCCCCAGGAAATCCTGCTTTGATGAAGCGCATTTCAGAAGAGATAACTTATCTGAAAGATGAAGGTATTCAACCATTTACTGATTTGGTTTATGCCTCTGGTTCTGGTTTAGATCCTCATATCTCAGTAAAAGCAGCACGCGAACAATTGGAAAGAGTTGCCCGCGCCCGAGAACTTCGACCAGATGAGGTCTTGCCTTTTATAAATAAATTTACAGAAGGGAGATTCTTTGGTATTTTTGGTGAGCCGGGAGTGAATGTTTTAAAGTTGAATTATGCTTTGGATTTAGATGAGTTTAACCGACAACAACAAAATAGGTAATTTGGCTAATGGCTAATAGTTAATAGTTTATTTTAAAAACTAACAACTAACAAATGTAATGATTAATAAAAATAATATTTCCAGTCAAAATCAACCATCATCTGCTGTTCTTAATGACCTTAGCTCGGTACGGCGGGGTAAACACAAAATTTATATTGGGATGGCACCGGGGGTTGGTAAAACATACCGAATGTTGGAAGAAGCCTACGCACTAAAACGTGAAGGTATTGATGTGGTGATTGGGCTTTTAGAAACTCACGGACGAAAAGAAACCGCACAAAAAGCAGAGAGTTTGGAGCTTATACCCCGTCAACAAATTTCTCGCGGTGGTTTG
The DNA here is from genome assembly GCF_000346485.2 of Scytonema hofmannii PCC 7110. Classification (NCBI taxonomy): domain Bacteria; kingdom Bacillati; phylum Cyanobacteriota; class Cyanophyceae; order Nostocales; family Scytonemataceae; genus Scytonema; species Scytonema hofmannii. The sequence continues at coordinate 5,536,407 of NZ_KQ976354.1, read as the reverse complement.
GTGTTAACAGAAATGGATACTGACGCTATAATAGCTAGAGCACCTCAATTAGCTTTAGTTGATGAATTAGCACATACTAATGTCCCTGGTTCTGTTCGAGAAAAACGCTACCAAGATGTAGAGGTCATTTTAGAAGCGGGGATTGATATCTATTCTACAATGAATATTCAGCATCTTGAAAGTCTGAATGACTTAGTGGCAAGAATTACTGGTGTGGTTGTGAGAGAACGTGTTCCCGATCGCATTCTAGATGAAGCGGATGAAGTTGTCGTGATTGATGTCACTCCTGAAACTTTGCAGGAACGTTTGTTAGAGGGTAAAATCTATGCTCCACAGAAAATTCAACAAGCGCTTGATAACTTTTTCCAACGTCGTAATTTGATTGCTTTGCGAGAGTTAGCACTTCGAGAGGTTGCCGATAACGTTGAAGAAAATGCCGTAGCTACTACTCCAAATGGTCCTTTTTGCAACATTCATGAAAGAGTTTTAGTCTGCGTATCGACTTATCCTAACTCAATCCAGCTGTTACGGAGAGGAGCTAGGCTAGCTAATTATATGAATGCACCTCTGTTTTGTTTGTACGTTGCTGAACCAGATCGCTTTCTCACCAAGCAGGAAAGCTTGTATGTGGAAACCTGTGAAAAGCTATGTCAAGAATTTGAAGGGGAATTCCTTCGTATTAACAGCCATGACGTAGCCACATCGATAGCAGAAGTTGCTCATCAATACCGCGTCACTCAAATTGTAATTGGTGCAAGTCAGCGATCGCGCTGGCAACTTCTCTTTAGAGGATCTCTGACTCATAAATTGCTGCGATCGTTGAAAAATGTTGATTTACACATTATTTCTGAGGATAAAAGCAACTCCTCAAAAATTATAAAGTATGAAGAATAAAAAAATTGAGAAGAATTATAAATTTCTACAATCTAAGCCTTACTCTATACCTTATCCTTGATACTTTATACTTCATACTTTCTACTTAAAATGCGTGTAATAGGTTTAATCAGTGGTACGTCTGTAGATGGTATAGACGCAGTATTAGTTGATGTTTCTGGAACAAATTTAGATATCAAGATTGAGTTAGTAGCTGGTGCAACTTATCCTTACCCAACATATTTAAGAGAGCGCATTTTGGCAGTTTGTGCGGATAAAGCTCTTTCCATGGCTGAGTTGGCAGAATTAGATGATGCGATCGCTTGTGCCTTTGCTCAAGCCGCACAAAACATTCAACTCGGTCATTCACCCGCTTCTCTCATTGGTTCTCACGGTCAAACCGTGTATCATAGACCACCTGTAAAAGGAGGGGGAGAGGGGGAGAGGGGGAGAAGGGGGGAACTTCCTCATCCTTACTCCCTACTCCCTACTACCTACTCCCCTCTGGGTTACAGTTTACAACTAGGACGTGGTGCAGTCATTGCTCATCTTACAGGGATGACAACTATAAGTAATTTTCGTGCAGCTGATATTGCCGCAGGTGGTCACGGAGCGCCTTTGGTTCCTCGTGTAGATGCAGCGTTGCTCAGTGATTTCAATGAAGGGCGTTGTATTCAAAATATTGGTGGTATTGGTAATGTGGCTTATGTACCGCCGCGTCATAACAGCAATTGGTTGGAGAAACTTCGCGGTTGGGATACAGGACCTGGCAATAGTCTTTTAGATTTGGCGGTGGAGCATTTATCGTCTGGGACAAAAACCTATGATGAAAATGGTGCTTGGGCTGCAAGTGGCAATCCTTGTAATCCCCTGGTAGAAAAATGGCTCAGTCAAGACTACTTTCATCTGCCGCCTCCTAAATCTACAGGTCGAGAATTGTTTGGGGCTTCCTACCTTCAAAATTGCTTGCAAGATGCTGAAGCTTATCAACTAAGCCCTGCTGATATACTAGCGACTCTGGCAGAACTTACCGCAGCTTCGATTGTTCGCAGTTACCGTTCTTTTTTGCCACAACTGCCTCAGAGAGTGCTATTGTGTGGGGGCGGGAGCCGCAATCTTTATTTAAAAAATCGGATACAGCACTTGTTAGCCTCAGTACCAGTCATGACAACAGATGAGGTGGGCTTGAATGCTGATTTTAAAGAAGCGATCGCTTTTGCAGTTTTAGCTTACTGGCGACACATGGGAACTCCTGGGAACCTACCAACAGCTACAGGCGCACTTCAAGAAGTGCTTTTGGGAGATGTTTCCCAATCGGTTTTCCGATGGTAAAGGCAGAAAATTTTGGTGTCTTTTTGAACTATCAAAATATAATGGGAGGGTGAGAACCCCTCAGTTTTAACGAGGGGATGAAACCCGACCCAACAGGTTTTAACCTGTTGTTGACTTTGTATGTAGTCACTAAGATAATCAACAACAGGAGGTGATGACAAGTGTACAAAACTTTACCAGTTAAGGCAAGGTTCACAGATATTGAAGAAGCGTTTTGGATTGACCAATGCCAACACGCTAACAGTTTGATTAATTGTGCTCTTTATCATGTTCGTCAAACTCATTATTCAAGACTTGAAGAGTCTGATAATGCATTCACAACTTATTGGCGTGGTGATGAATTGCGGCACGGTTGGAAGACATACAAATGTTTTACGACTTATCCCGAACTAGATAAAGTTCTTAAGGATAATCCACATTACAAGGCTCTGGCTGCACAAGCGGCACAGCAAACATTGAAATCTGTAGGGGAATCAATTACTTCTTACAATGGATTGGTTAATGCCTACTACAGAGGTGAGGTAGACAGACCCGCGTTACCACAATATAGGAAAAGCGGTGGACTTGCGGCAGTTACGTTCCCAAGACAAGCACTTACTTATAAAGATGGTTGTTTTTATCCATCAATTAGTAGAGAAACCAAACCGCATTTGTTAACTGAAATTGCTTTACCCTTGCCTGAATTCATTGATTCGGATTGGGTTAAAGAAGTGACAGTTCGTCCTTGTTACGGTCAGTTGTGGATTGATTGGGTTATCGATGACGGTAAACAGATTGTTGAAATTAATCCCAATCTTGATTACACCCAAGCATGGAGTTTTGACCACGGTGGAAATAACTGGCTAACAGGTGTTTCAACACTGGGACAAAGCTTAATCATTGATGGGAGAAAGTTAAGTTCAATGAATCAAGCTTATTGTCGGATTGTTGCCAAATATAAGCAGGGAAAGTCTGATTTCTACTGGGATTCAAATCTTGATAGGATTCAACGCAAACGCAATAATCAGATGCGTGATGCTATTAATAAAGCAGCAAGATTCATTATTAATCGATGTCTTGCTGATGGTATTGGAAATCTTATTATCGGTTGGAATGAAGGGCAGAAAAATGGTTCCGATATGGGCAAGCGTGGGAACCAAAATTTTGTGCCAATCCCGACTGCTAGATTGATTGAACGGCTTAAACAACTTTGTCCTGAATACGGGATTGTTTTAACAATTACTGAAGAGAGCTACACCTCCAAGAGTTCATTTTTGGATGATGATTTCCTACCTACATTTGGTGAAAAACCCGACGGATGGAAGCCATCAGGTGAAAGAATTGAACGTGGTCTTTACAAAACCAAAAAAGGTTTTTTAATCAATGCGGATTGCAACGGCGCAGCCAACATTGCAAAGAAAGTAGCCACACAGCTAGGACTTGTTCTAGTTAAGGTGGGTAGGGCAGTTTTGAGTCTGCCACATCGGTATGATTTGTTCCGCGATCTAAAGAATTCATTTCGTAATACGTTACGGAGTGCCTCTTTAGAGCACGGAGTAACAACCATGTAGAATCCCTCGTGTTTTAAACCGAGGGAGAACTCAAATATTCCCATACTACAATTAAATCAATAGTAAGCGCTCTGTAAGGAGTACGTGACTAGCGAGGAACCCGTGAAACAGTTTAAGATAGTAATCGAAAAACATCCAGATGGATATGTGGCTTACCCAATTGGTGTAGTGGGAGCGATTGTTGGACAAGGAGATACTTATGAGGAAGCATTATCTGATGTCAAGTCAGCGATCTCCTGCTATATCGAAGTATTTGGCAAGGAAATGTTAGAGGAGACTCCTTCGATAGAAGTGTTCATTGCTGAAGCAGGGATTGCGATCTGATGCCTAAAAACTGGTCACTGGTCACTGCTCACTGCTCACTAGCTATACTGTACTTATCTGCCGCCTGAAGCTTTATGTCATAATACCAGTCTTGGCGGTGCTCGAGCAAAGCAAGGAACATACAAGGTGCCACACACTTTTTTATTAGAACCGGGGCGCTGGATTCTACAAGGAACCTGGCTAGAACGTGATGGTATGCCAATCAGCGTCAAAGGTTTGACCTTGGTTGCTTGGAATCGAGACAATTGGTTCACAATGGCGACAAAATTGATGTTTCCCGGTACCGAACACTCAGAAATTGCCTTACAGTATAAGGGGCGTTTGGATCGCGGAGAACGTCAGTATAATTTTTTACTTCAACATAATTTATTAGGACAGGTAGAAGGAGAAGGCTGGATTGGCTTAGAAACGATTGTCCAGAGGTATTGGGTGTTGAGCGATCGCCAGCGTCGCAGTGGCTTTGAAACCTTACATCGAGTTTCGGATAATACTTACTATTTAACAAGTGGTATATTAGTTGGTCATTTTTTGACCAGTACAATGGAAGCCAACTTAGAGAGGCAAAGTCCTAGTTAATGGCTAGTTGTTAGTTGTTATTTGTTACTGGTGCTACTAACCACTAACCACTAACCACTATCCACTAACAATGTTATTTAACGGGTAAAAATTGGGAAAGATAAATAGTAACTACAGTACTGGATTTTACAAAAAGACTGGGCGCATTGACTGGTCTTGTTGGCTGACTCCAGATACATACTCCTCTTGAACATCTGGAGGCGTGGTGCGATTCGTTGACTGCTGAATCCATAAGCAGTACCAGGATGAAAAACCTCAGTGGAGGATTCCTGAACTTTCGGTCAGAGATGTAGGTGAAAACCCTACCCGCCAAACTCAGGCGTGAATCCCGACCTGCCCACAGTGACCATACTCGGAATTATGGAGGCTGAAGCTGGGAACAGGACGCAAACAGACAACCGTTGCGGGTTGACACTGGCGTTAATGGGGGGCAATCCTACGGTGAAATAGAGCCTGAAAAAGCAACTCACCAGAAAGCGGGGCGCAAATATATAAAGCCCGACTTGACTGAGGCAATATCCCCACTGCATCGTTTCGCCAATAGCAGTATGAGTTCAGGGGACTCAGTGGTTGAAATGGCTACACCTAAGGGGCGAAATATCAGACCGAAGGAACGAAGAAAAACGGATTAGAGGTCGGGGACAGGTCGAAACCCCGTAGGTAAGACGAGATACGGAACTCCTCTAAGACGGGTAGGATGCAAAGTAATTTTTGCAAGGTATTCAGAGTAAACAAATTGGAGTAGCACATGATTAGACACAGTAGCAATATTAGTGAATCCTGGAAGACGTTACCGTGGAAGCAATTCCGTCGTAATTTATTCCGTCTACAAAGAAGAGTTTATAAAGCCGTTTGTGTTGGTGATCTCCGGAAAGCGCGGTCTCTACAGAAACTAATTCTGAAGTCCACCTCAGCAATTATGCTGGCAATCCGACAAGTATCTCAGCTTAACGCGGGGAAAAAGACACCGGGAGTTGACGGGATAGCAAAACTCTCATTCGAGCAACGCTTTCAACTTGCAGAGGAACTGAGGAAATCCGGGACACAGTGGCAGCACCAAGGTCTGCGTGAAATACCCATTCCAAAGAAGAACGGCAAAACCAGGATGCTTAAAGTACCCACAATGAGCGACCGCGCTTGGCAGTGTCTGGTGAAATACGCATTGGAAGCAGCACACGAGGCTACATTCCACGCTCGGAGTTATGGATTCAGGATAGGAAGATCGACACATGATGCTCAGAAATTCCTATTCGATAATCTAAGCTCCAAAGCCAAGGGAATATCAAAAAGCGTTATAGAATTGGACATCAAAAAGTGTTTTGATAGGATAAGTCACAACACAATTATGGATAGACTTATCGCCCCAAAGAGCATAAAACTCGGTATATTCCGATGCCTCAAGGCGGGGGTCAATCCAGAATTTCCCGAACAAGGGACACCGCAAGGTGGCGTTGTCAGCCCGCTTCTGGCAAACATTGCCCTAAATGGTATCGAGGAAATCCACAAGTCAGTCAGATACGCCAATGACATGGTAATTATACTTAAACCACAGGATGATGCGGACAAGGTACTTGGAAGGATTAAACAGTTCCTTGCTGACAGGGGGATGGAGATTAGTGAAGAAAAGACCAAGCTAACCAAAGCGACAGATGGATTTGATTTTTTAGGCTGGCACTTCAAAGTGCAAGGTAACGGGAAATTTCGGAGTTATCCCTCAGAGGACAACTTTAAAACTTTCCGAAAGAAGGTTAAAGCCATAATCAACAACTCAAAATATGGTGCCATAGAGAAGGCTAAAAAGCTGGCTCCTGTGGTCAGGGGTTGGAGGAATTACCACCGCTATTGCAGGATGGATGGAGCGAGGTTCTCGCTATATCACATTGAAACAAGAGCACTCAAGGTATTCAACAAGGAACAAAAGCAGAATCGCGACTCCAGCAAGAAATTGTTGGACAAAGCGTTCCCTCCAGTTCCTTACTCCGAGAATAAACACATAATCGTAAGGGAGAACAAATCCCCCTTCGACGGTGACATAGTTTACTGGAGTGAACGTAACAGTAAGCTGTACGACAACAAAACCTCTGCTGCCTTAAAACGGCAGAACCATAAATGTGCAGCCTGCGGAATGAGACTACTCTCCGATGAGCGCGTTCACCTTCATCACATAGATGGGAATCACGAAAACTGGCGTAAAGATAATCTAATAGCAGTGCATGAAAGCTGCCACGATTATTTGCACATAGGCAAAAGGGAAACCTAAGAATATCGAGAGCTGGATGCGGTGAAAATCGCACGTCCAGATCGAACGGGGAGGGGCGAGACATAATAGTCTCCCTCGACCTCAACTATAAAGCAGAAATTTTCCTAGATTATTTGATATTGGAGTCGAATTTTTTATGTCAGACCCCAACATTGGTCTCTTACTCAGCAAACGCTACGAACTTCAGGACATCATCGGTACTGGAGCAATGGGTAGAGTTTATCGTGCTAAGGACATTTTGTTGGGTGGTGTTCCTGTTGCTGTTAAATTTCTTGCCTTATCAATTCAAAACCAAAAAATGCGGGTACTGGAACGCTTTGAAAGAGAAGCAAAAACCTGTGCTCTACTAGGTCAAAAAAGTATCCACATTGTCCGAGTCATGGACTATGGTGTAGACGAGAGCGGCACTCCATTCTATGTTATGGAATACTTACAAGGAACAAACCTCAGTCACATCATCCGCAAGCAACAGTTATCCTTACCAAGATTTCTCAGTATTGCACGTCAAATTTGCTTGGGTTTACACTGCGCCCACAGTGGTATCCCGGTTGATGGCAAAATTTGCCCAATTATTCACCGTGATATTAAGCCAAGCAATATGCTAGTTATCCAAGATGCTAGTTTTGGCGAACTGGTGAAAGTGTTGGATTTTGGTATTGCCAAATTACTCATGTCTGATGCTAATTATACTAATTATTATTTAGGGACTCTGGCTTATTCTTCACCAGAACAAATGGATGGCAAGGAATTAGACCGCCGTGCTGATATCTATAGTTTGGGGGTGATGATGTATGAAATGCTGGCTGGTAAATTGCCGTTTGTCGCTGTCAGCCACTCGTTCGGAGCTTGGTATAAATTACATCATCAACAAATTCCGCGTCCTCTCTCGGAGGTTGCGCCTACGCGACAAGTACCAACTGAAGTGGAAAATTTGGTCTTAAGTTGTTTAGCTAAATCGCCAAGTTCGCGCCCTCAAAATATCGATGAAATCCTAAAAGTTTTAGTCTCATTAGAACAAAGTTACGGCACTCGTAAAGTCATACCACAACCAGACAGTGATGTCCTTTCCAATACACCTTCTGCTAGTGCGTCTACAGTAAAAACAGGCTCGGAGCAAAGGACACCCGTCCTTCTGCCCTCTATGCTAACTGATGAAATAGCACAACAAGCTTCATGGCCTGCTAGTAAACCTATTGCTGATATTGTTTTTCCTAAGCTTATCCGAAGTCCTGAGGGAGAAGTCATTCCTGCTTTATGGGTGATGCTACCACAACAAGAAATTTTGAAGCGCTTGGTTTGTACCCGTTACAATCAATTTCTTTTTATCACGGCTCCTCACCCCATGCTTCTATGGATTACCCTTATATACAATCGCAAACAAGGTCCTAAATGGTTGCCGTACTACCTAGACCTAAAAACCAGTTTTGGGCAAGAAGTGACTCACTTACTGGGACAAACAGGTTCATATCGCTTGTTATTCTTTTCTCGAGAAGCACCCAATCGCTGTGCTCACGTACTACTTTCTAGTATTGCATCTGCCCAACGCCATCGCTTGCACGATTGGGTCAAGATTAGCGAAACATTAATCTCTACTGCCGACCCGCAAGTCAGTAAAAGTTTGCTAAAAGTTGAGTACGAAAAGATAAAATCCCAAATTTTGGCAAAAATACAAGCGATAGATACAGATTCGCCGTTTGACCTTTCTGGTTGAGAGAAATATACTTGACTATTCATATAAGTTCTACAACAATCTTGATAGTTTATATTACAAATTGTTAAAAACCTCTATACAAGACACTGTAGAAAGTTATAAGAAATATAAATAGATAAATTACCGGGTGTAAAACTTGGGTAGACTAGAGGCTGTGCGAACCCTCCTGGATGTTTAGTGTGCCGCTTGGGAAAAACCAATGGCAGATAAATTTGTCGCCCTAGCCTCTCATACTGAAATCTAGCAGACGATCTGCACAGCTATTGACTCCATAGCAACATATGACTGCTTTGAGTGAAGCAGGTTAGTATTTTGTTGGGCAAATGACCCGTTATCAAAGCTCTCGTATTTTGGGTTTCTCTTCGGAGTTGACGCCCCTGCATCCCCAGCTCCTTTCCTCCTTGGAACAGAGCAAGAGAAGGAGGTCGCCCACTGCGACATCACAAATCTATGCCCAAGTGGAACCGGAATCTAGTCCCCATTGGTGCTTGAGAAGCTCTTTGTATGTAGCTTCACGGACTACCATTTGCTCGTAGAGCTTGACCAAAAAATCTTTTGCTTGGTCGTGGCTCATGTTTTGAACCTGGTTAGCAAAAGAATGAATGCTGAATTGTTGTTCTAAAGTCAATTCGATTGGTTGGTTCATAAGTTCTCCTAAGAGGATAAGTAAAATTAACAGAGTCAGAAAAAACCAGAGGTCTGCTGGTATTGACTCTTACTTGGCATACAATTGTTCTTTCTACATATTACGAAAGATAACAACTGTTTGACGAATTGCCCACATCCTTAATGGATAATTTTCCAGTTTAGACACCTTGCAACTCATTCTACTGATATACACCTCAAGTCCGTTCAAGCGGATTTCGGGTATTTGGCGTTTTTGGGGACAAAAACCAACACTCATAAAGTCCAAGAGCAAAAGACTTGATTGCCACTTTTTGTCGTGCTTTCTCCCTGTACGTCTCTTGTCTGCCGCAAGAGATGCGAGAGGTAGTAAATCAGAATTATATGCGCCATACCTTATTAGGTGCAAGATGTCAATTACACTGAAACATCTTAAATTAAGCCTCCGAAGTCGCTAGCTACGGAGGCTTAAGAATATATGTATCAACTTGTAACCCAGAAAAATGCTCAAACTGAACAAAATTAGGGAATGGGGAGTGGGGAATGGGGAATGGGAGTGGGAAATTTCCGATTCTGGTGTGTCTAATCGTTGTTCGTCAGAAAATTTCATAACCTGTCTTGAAAATAGGGAGTGGGAGAGTGGGAGTGGGGGTCAGGGAAGAGCTATTTTCATGCTAGACACCCATGGGCGTTCGCAAAGCGTACCGGAGGTAATCGCACCCACAACAAGGGAATGAAAATTTCTTCCCCCTACTCCCACTCTCCCACTCCCCACTCCCCAATTACTCAACTGTCACGATAACGACAGTGATATTGTCGTGTCCGCCATGCTCTTTGGCTGATTCGATGAGGGAGTAAGCTGCTTTATCTCCCCCAGGGTTTTCTTGGAGGTAAGAACTAATAGTTTGGTCGGCTAGTTCTTCTGTGAGTCCATCGCTGCATAATAGCAAGCGATCGCCTGCTATAACTTCCACTTGCTTGACATCAACCTGATGGAGGTCTTCACGCCCCAAACAGCGCGATAACACGTGACGGAAGGGATGGATTCGAGCCTCATCTGAGGTTATATCGCCCATTTTCAGAGCACGTGCTACCCAGGTGTGGTCTTCAGTGATTTGTTCCAATTGAGAGTCCCGGAAGCGGTACAGCCGAGAATCTCCAACATGAGCGCACCAAGGTAACTCCGTATCGCGAAAAATGATGGCGACAACAGTTGTTCCCATATCAGCCCGTTCTGGATGACTTTGCTGGTCGAGCAAAATTGCTTCATTAGCTTTTAACAAAGCCTCTTCTAGTAATTGTTCGGAAGATTTAGAAGCATTCCAATTTTCTGTCAAATAAGTTTGAATTTCTTGTGTAGCAATGCGACTTGCTTGCTCGCCTCCAGCATGACCACCCATACCATCAGCGACTATAAAAAAGCGATCTTCTGGGTCGATGTAGTATGCATCTTGATTATTAGAACGAATAAGTCCTGGGTCACTTTTCCCAGTAGAGTTAATTTTCATATAGTTTCTACAAAATTTAATACATACGGTCATAGCGGTCGAGGCGAATGAGCAGCCGAATCAGCAGCCACGAGACAGCAGATGCGATTAAACCGGCAAACGCAGCCAACCATATATAGTCTTTCAGCAATAAAATAGCTGCTGAAAGGGTAAAACCACTCACAATAACAGCATAAGTCATTCCCAGTTGAACATTCGTTTGTCGTCGCAGCAATCTCTCAGTTTCTAAAGACCGAACTCGCACCCGCACATCACCCCGTTCTAGTTTTTCTAGTGTATCTTCGAGCCGACGCGGTAGCCCTAATGCCGTACTGCTAACTTGAACTGCTTGACGGCTCAATTCATTGAGAAAGCTATTGCCTTCTGTACCATTCATATTGGTCATAAGCTGCATTGCATATGGTTTTGCTACTTCCATAAAGTTAAATTCAGGATCTAACCCCTTACCCACACCTTCGAGAGTCGAAAAAGCTCGCATGACGAAAGTAAAGGTAGCAGGAAATCTAAATGGCTGATTATATGCTATTTCGTACAAATCGTCACTAATAGCAGCCACTGACTGATTTTCAAAAGGCTTATCCATAAAATTGTCCAGCATATACTGAACGGAACGCCTCACTGGTCCCATATCATCTACGGGAGCAAGAGCACCCAAATCTATGAGAGATTTAACAACGCGCGAGCCATCTTTTGAGGCAATACCAAACAGCGTTTCCATTAGCCCTTCACGTATATTACTTTTTATACGCCCCATCATCCCAAAATCATAGAAAATGAGAGCGCCCACAGGGCTGACAGCAATATTACCTGGGTGAGGGTCTGCATGGAAGAAGCCATTATTTAGCAGTTGATGTAAGTAAGCTTCCGCGCCGTGACGGGCAATTTCCTTCCTATCTAAACCAGCTGCCTCAATTGCTTCATACTGGCTAATTTTGATACCAGGAAGATATTCTAAGGTGACGACACGAGATGAGGTATAACGCCAGTAAACGCGCGGTACTTTCACCCAGTCAACATCACGAAAATTGCGACGAAAAGTATCGGCATTGCGACCTTCATTGAGATAATCAATTTCTTCCCAGAGAATACGACAACACTCCTCATAAATCCCCATCCAATCGCGACCTCGCCCCCAATCTGGATGGTTTTGAAAATAACGTGCGATTCCCTTAAGAATTTGTAAATCTATTTCAAATAACTTCTTAAGACCCGGTCGCTGGACTTTAACAACAACTGCTTCCCCTGAATGCAGAATAGCTTTATGGACTTGACCCAAGCTAGCAGCAGCAAGAGGAATTGGTTCAAAACTCTGAAAGAGGTCAGGAATTTTTTTACCCATCTCTTGCTCGATAATCGCTTCTACCTGTTCATAGCTAAAAGCGGGTACTCTATCTTGTAGCTTAGACAGTTCTTCGACATATTCAACGGGAAATATATCAGAACGGGTAGAAAAAAGTTGTCCAACCTTAATAAAAGTTGGTCCCAAATCTAACAGAGTATTGCGAATCCATACTGCTTGAGCCTTTCGCCTTGCGGTTTTCTTAGCTTCCGTCAAACCTCCTGGATAACTCCAAGACTTGTTGTAACGCCAAAGCTTGAACATCAAAGTCAAGACAAAAGACCAAATATCCACAAAGCGCCGTCTGCGAGAGTAATTTTCCCGATTCCAACGGTATGCCTTATCCGAATAACCTTTTTCCATATACTTTGCTTACCGCTGGTTACTAGTCACTGGTCACTGGTCACTGGTCACTGGTCACTGGTCACTGGTCACTGATTAGCATTACTTTGATTGCGATATCGATGCAACTCAGTTCGCAGGGTGGCAATTTCTGCTCGCAAGTCGTCGATGGTGGCTTGTGTGTCAACTGGTCCCGAACTAGTTCCAGAGTAGACTGAAGAAGTCGAAGTAGCACCAGCCGCTTCAGAAGCCCGATTTGCTCGTTCTATGACTTCTTCTGTAAACTCGCGCATTTGCTCCCTGAGTTCAGCATCCCATTTACCGAGTTCGCTTAAAGCATCAGTAACGGCAAATTCCAATTTTTCGCTGAGGACTTCAGCAACTGCTCTTCCAACAAAAAAAGCTTGCACTAGAGGGTTACTCATAAATTTTTGTTACGATCGTTCGCTAAAAAATTATAACTTGCTCGCTTACCCTGGTGCTTCTGCTTGAGTACTGGACTTTTGTATAGAAACCAGCACCTCAAGAAAACAAAGGTTATAAAAGGTATATGGGATAGCGAGCCGCATCTGCCATAAATGTCGATTTGAGGCTCATTTGACTTTGTTTAGAGGAATTGGCGATGCTAGAAGTAGGGCAAATATTACAAACTCGCTATCAACTCAAAGAGAACCTGGGGCAAAATGCGGGTCGTCAAACTTGGCTGGCAGAAGATTTAACAACACAGCCAAGCGAACGTGTCATTGTGAAACTGCTGACATTTGGCGACCAAGTGCAGTGGGAAAGTCTGAGACTCTTTGAGCGAGAAGCTGATATTCTCAAGCAATTAGACCATCCCCGAATTCCCAAATATCGGGATTATTTTGCCATTGACGATCGCATTCTTTGGTTTGGTCTAGTTCAGGATTACATACCCGGTTCCTCCTTAAAGGAGTTGCTAACTCAAAAGCAGAAATTTTCGGAAAAGCAAATTCGCCAAATTGCCACAGATATCTTAAATATTTTGGTGTATTTACACGAACTTAACCCAGCCGTGCTTCACCGAGACATCAAACCCAGTAATTTGATCTTGGGGGAAGACAAGCGAATTTATCTTGTTGACTTTGGCGCTGTACAAGATCGAGCTATTACTGAAAGAGCCACTTTTACTGTGATTGGGACTTATGGTTATGCGCCAATGGAACAGTTTGGGGGTCGAGCCGTTCCTGCGAGCGATCTTTACGCTCTAGGGGCTAGTTTAATTCATTTGCTGACGGGAGTACCACCAGCCGATTTACCTCAACGAAAGATGCGGATTCAGTTTAGCGATCGCATCAGCATAGACCCCCATCTAATAAGATGGATTGAAACCCTGATAGAACCCGATGTAGAGGAGCGGTTTAGCACGGCAAGACTTGCTTTAACAGCACTCGATACACCTCAGAATCCTAAAATCCATCTTCCGGTTCACAAGCCACAGAACAGCCGAATTCGGATTAAGAAATCTTTCCACCAACTCAACATCAAACTTCCCAAACGAGGACTGAGAGCTTTAGATTTTGTTGGCTTACTAGTTGGATTATTTGCGTCTAGTCTATTTGGATTATTTAGTATTGGAACAGGTTTAGCACCATTGATTTGGTTAGTCTGCTCAGTTCTTTCTCTAGGTTACCTGATTGCTCCTCTGACTGAAACAAACATTAATTTCCAACGAGATTCCTTTGCCATTACATGGAGTGTGTTTGGTAAGCGCTACCGATATCTTCACGGGAAAACACCAGATGTACACAATGTTTATATTTACATTTATCAATCCAAAGGAGGAGAAGATTCTTCAGAACTCATGAGAATTATTATTGCTGCTGGGGAAACTAAATATAAATTTGGAGATTTCGATTTTAAAACTGCTGAACCAGAATGCCTTTGGCTAGTTCAAGAGATGAAAGATTGGCTGGGACTGAGGTGATTGGATTTTGGATTTTGGATTTTGGATTTTGGATTAAAAAAGTATTGCTTTAACTTAATTTCATCTAATTATCTGCTGCATTCTTTTTTCAAATTGATTTAAGATTTTTTCAGAGGTTAATCAAACAATGCCTCTTCCCAATTTTTTGCGGATTTGATTTGCTCAACCTTAAGGCTTTTAGACCCTCTGAAATCAGCGCCACTCAGGTTAGCTCCTTTCAGATTAGCACCGCTGAGGTTAGCCCCACTCAAGTTAGCTCCTTTCAGATTCGCACCACTCAGGTTAGCATCGCTCAGATCGGCATTGCTCAAGTTAGCACTCCAAAGTTCGGCATTCCGGAGGTCTGCTGAAAAAAGAATGGCATTATTAAGAATAGAACTGTTAAGATTAGCACCACTCAAATTAGTATTACTGAGGTCAGCACTGTTGAGATCGGCAAAGAAAAGTATTGCACCATTAAGGTTAGCATCGCTCAAATTAGCCTCACTTAGAGTAGCAAAAAAGAGATTGGCGCTGCTAAGATTGGCGGAGATAAGATTGGCATCACTGAGGTTAGCACCATTCAAATCGGCATTGCTAAGGTCAGCATTACTAAAGATACAATCATTAAAATCAACTTCTTTAAGGTCAGCATTTCTAAGATTAATTTCACTTAAATTAGCACCAGGAACATCAATGCCTTTCAGAGAAACCCGATACTTATTCAAATCTTCTAGTGCTCTAATTCTTGCATAGCTAGTAGAAACTTTGGCTGCTGCAGCATTATCAACAACTTGCCATGCCTCATATATTCTATTTTCTCGACGCTCTTGACTCTCTAAGATATACAAAATTGCTACGGTTAATATACTAAAACCTTCAATATTGCTTGGTGTAAATATAGCGATCGCTTGTCTGAAATAACAATTCGCTAAAGGTTCTTGGAGTCGGCACAATTCTTGATTGTTAGACCATTTATCTATAAAACTAGCTATTACCATGACAGTGTAAGCAATAGTAAAAGCAATGACTACACGAAACCAGAGTTTATTTAGGTGATTTTTCCAAAAGGTGATTATATTGCGTTGCATATTTTTCAAGTTTTATCACCTCCTAAATTTGAGAAAGTTAAGGTATAAAGATGACAGTTAAAGCACTAACTCTAAGGTACATTAAAACAAGAGGATAAGGCTTTTAGATCTAAGCATATATCCTTTATATTGTACAAAAATTTACATTTTTTGGATTGTAGAAACGTTTCAAACAGCGCGTTTAACCCTACTAGCCCCTTCAAAGTGTAAGACCTATACTGAGAATTTCTTCGGTTAAGAATGTAGAGTAGGACGGGCGAGGACGCCCGTTCTACAAGAGTTAGGCTGTGCAAGTTAAAGAATTAGCTGATGGAGCCGAGATATCGTGACGTCAACGATTTTTATTGTGATTTGGTAGCAATCTTTGCTACTTTAGAGTAAAATAGGAAAAAAGTCATGCCAAACGTTGAAAAAATCAGTATTGCCTTGACACCAGAAATGGCGGCTTTTGTCCGCTACGCCGTGGAATCAGGCGAATATGCTAGCAGCAGCGAAGTGATTCGCGAGGCACTGCGTGACTGGAAGCAGAAGCGCTTGCTTCAGTTACAGAATATTGATGAATTGCGTCACCTTTGGCAGGAGGGCATTGAAAGTGGGTCTGGTCAGTATAGCGATATTGAGGCTATCAAGCAGGAAGCCCGTAGACGCTTAGGGCAGGTTTCTAATCAAGAAGTTTGATGACCATGGGACGCCTTATTCGCACTGCGCGAGCAGAAGAAGATTTAATTGAAATATGGCTGTATATTGCTGCTGATAATCAGCAAGCAGCCGATAAATTAGTGAACCGGATCGATGCCAAATGCCAAATGCTGGCTAATAGTGCGGGGGTTGGTTCAGCACGACCTGATATTGCCCCAGATTTGCGTTATTTCCCTGTGGGTCACTACTTAATTCTTTATCGGGAGATTCTTAACGGCATTGAAGTTGTGCGTGTAGTCCATGGTGCAAGGCATCTGCCAGATATCGAGATCTAGATCTATGGGGCGATAGCGATGTTGAGTATGCTGCGAGTCGCAGAGGGGGAAAGATTTTTTACTCATTGGGCAGTACATTTTACAACAACTCTTGATAGTATTGTTCGGGTTCGCTGGGTAGGTATGTGGTCATTTGCAAGGTTTGCTCGCTCAACTTGTAAGCTTGGGTAATATCAATGCGGCTTAAGAAATCCAAATCGTGGGAAATAACCCAAAGCGCACCTTGATATTCATTGATACCTTCTACCATTTGATTGACGGTTTCAATATCCAAATTGTTTGTTGGCTCATCAAGAATCAGTAAATCGATTTCGGAAATACTGATAATAGCGATCGCTAACCTTGCTAATTCACCTCCACTCAACACTGATGCTGGTTTATTGACATCATCATATTTAAAGAGGAAGTGTCCCAACTGTTGGCGCAAAAGCTGATAGCTAAGATTGGGGTTAGCAGCTTGCATATTTTCGAGAATTGTCTGCTTGCGATTGACGATTTCGTAAGCTTGGTCGAGATATACAGCTTTGGTTGTGGATGTTAAAGCAAATGTAGGCTCGAACGATAACTTATGTGTTAGCTCTGTTGTATCATCTGTTACCAATATTGCCAAAATAGCTTTTGCCAGACTTGATTTGCCAGAACCATTTGCACCAGCTATGGCTATGCGATCGCCAGAAGAAATATGAAGCTGAATGTTTTCAATCAGTAAGCGTTCACCTACCCAAAGATTTGCACCCTGAATATCAATGAGATTTTTCCGTTTTTGACTTTTTTCTTCCAATTGAATATGTGTTGCTTTTGTCGTTCTGACTTTTGTCTCTGTAAATTTCTGTGTTGCCTTCTCGACAATGACTTCATGTTTTTGTTTTGCAATTCCCGCTGTCACCTCTGCTTTTCGTTTCATTGCTCCCGCTACAATTTTAGGAATGCTACCGCTATTTGCTAGTTGCTGACCTCTTTTGTGGGATTGGGCTGCCCTTTGCTGTTCTTGTAATGCTGAGGCTTTGGCACGTTTGAGTTCTTTTCTGGCAACTTCGTGCGATCGCAAGGCTGCTTCTAACTCTGTTTCTTTTTGGTCTCGGTATAAAGAAAAATGACCTCCGTAAACTTTAACTCCCTCTGGCGTAAGTTCCCAAGTTGTATCTGTCACTTGGTCTAGAAAAAAGGGTTTGTGGGAAACAATGACAAATGCTCCCTCAAAGTTATTGAGAAAGTCTTTTAAACTTTCTAGCGCTATCAAATCCATGTGGTTGGTTGGTTCATCTAACAACAACACTTTTGGTTGTTGCGCTAAACCAATAGCTAAGAATAGCTTTGTGAGTTCACCACCACTGAGATTGAAAAGCGGTAAGGATAAGTCAAGCTTGGTATTGAATTTTGTTTCCAGAATTGCCTCAATATTCCACCATTCCTCAGAAACAGAAGTTAGAAAATCAAGAACTGTGTCTGCTTTGATTTCCTGTCTGATAGTGCTGATTTGAGGTAAGTAGTATATTGTGCTTTGACGCGTAATAGAACCTTTTGTGGGATTGAGTTGACCAGCCAAAATTTTTAAGAGAGTTGATTTTCCCACTCCATTAGAACCAACCAAAGCAATGCGATCGTTCTCTACAATACTCAGATGAACGCCTTTAAATAAAGCCCTAGTTGCGCTTAGTTCATAGCCCAAGTTTTCAGCTAACAATATTGATTTTTTCTGCATTCTTTCCAAACCTCAATAAAACTATGTAGCGCATAGTTCCCTCACTATTCCTTCTCCCAAAGAGAGAGGGAAAACTACTAAATTTCTTCTCCCTTCTCCCATTGGGAGAAGGGTTGGGGATGAGGGCAATCCATGCGTCTATTCAGTAACTTGAATACTTGTTGTCCACAAAATGTGACGGGCGGGACGCCCATCCCACAAGAGGTGAGACATTGCTTAAAGCCAAAAAATTCTTTTGTCAGTTCCCGTTACTTTTGAGCAACGGTTTTTTGCTACTACTTCATTTCAGCTATTTGAGGCGTATTGAGGTTTGGTTCTAGATACATTATGGTAGCACAGAATTCCGGAAAGGCAACTAAAAATGTGAAAATAAACGGTACGTTATAGCTGTTCCTTATAATGGATACAGGTTTGTGACCCAGTTAGCGAATCAAAAAGGGGTAGTACTCCTATGACAGCACTTACGTTAAACCTCAATTCTGTAATTAAACTGACTAGAGAGCAGTTTTATCAATTGTGTGAAGAAAACCCCGATCTAAAATTGGAGCGCAACGCCCAAGGAGAGTTGATTATAATGGCACCTACCGGAGGGGAAACGGGAAAAAGTAATTCTACTATTAACGCCCAAATATGGTTTTGGAACAATCAAACCAATGGAGGCGAAGTTTTTGATTCATCAACTGGATTTACTTTACCAAATGGTGCTGACCGTTCTCCTGACGTTTCTTGGGTAGCAAAATCTCGTTGGGAGGCTTTGACTAAAGAACAAAAAGAAAAATTTATTCCTCTGTGTCCCGATTTTGTTATTGAAATAATGTCACCATCCGACACTTTAAAAAAAGTTCAAGACAAAATGCATGAGTATATAAACAATGGCTGTCGGTTAGGTTGGCTGATAAACAGAAAAAAACAAGAAGTAGAAATTTATCGTCCAGGACAAGAGGTGGAAGTTTTAAAATTACCTCCAACTCTTTCAGGAGAAAATATTTTACCTGGTTTTGTACTGAATATGCAACGAATTTGGGTATAAATACAACTTATTATATAAGAAAACACTCAATACAAATTAAAGAAAGCTAAGTAGCTGATGACCCAAACCCAAGCCGAAATAAAACTATTTACCTTTGATGAATTTATTGAACGGTATCCAGAAAATTCACGACTAAGATACGAACTACACAAGGGAGTAATTGTAGAGATGCCCCCACCAACTGGCGACCATGAAGATGTTGTAGGTTTTTTAACCCAAAAAATAGCAGCAGAATTTGAGCGGTGCAAGCTACCCTACCGCATCCTAAAATCAGCTATGGTTAGAACCAAAGCCGCCGAATCTGCCTACATACCTGACGTATTGTTAGTAAACCGTGACAATCTAAAAAATGAACCATTGTGGAAAAAACAATCAACCGTTATTTACCCGGAAACTGTGCCGTTAGTGGTCGAAGTCGTTTCAACTAACTGGCGTGATGATTACCACGATAAATTTGGGGATTATGAAGAGATGGGAATACCCGAATACTGGATTGTGGATTATGCGGCGTTAGGCGGGCGTAAATTTATTGGCAATCCCAAACAACCGACAATTTTTGTGTGCGAACTTGTTGATGGTGAATACCAGATGACACCATTTAGAAAAACTGACCGTATCGTATCTCCTACTTTTCCGCAACTGAATCTAACTGCACAGCAAATTTTTGATTCGATATTGTAGATTTAATATCCTAAAATTTCTTGTGGAACGGGTAATATCCCAAAATTTCCTGTGGTGCGGGCGTCCCCGCCCGTACTGTATGAGTGGCGGGGGGGGGGGGCCCCCCCCCC
>NZ_KQ976354.1:5465587-5516446 GCF_000346485.2 Scytonema hofmannii PCC 7110 | reverse complement strand
CCACAATGCAGGATCATTTATTTCCTGGAAATTCCTAAGACTTTTGATTATTTACTTAGTTGGCTGATAGTAACGAGTACTCGTAAGTGCGATCGCAGCCAATTGTGCTGATAGATGAATAAGTTTCAGTTCATCTTCACGTAAAGAGCAAGGTTGTTTCCACTGTAGGGACAGCACTGCCAAAACTTCTTCGCGGAAGGTGATGGGAACAATCAAGTGTGCTTGGATGCTGTTAGACTGATAGTGAGAAACACCAGCTAGCTTTTGATCGTTGGGTACATTTACTGAAACTTGCAATTGCTGATTGGCAATGGCTTCCGTTGTGAGCGGGTCTTGAGCGAGCCAATTTTCAACAGTTCCTCCAACACTGTAAGTCCCTTGCTTTGCAACCAAAGCATTGCCCTTTACAAGTTGCAAAATACACCCATCTGCGGAAAAACTTTCGCCAAATGCTTTGGCAATAGGGTCAAGCGTTGCTTCTAGGTTAGCAGCTTGTTGCGTCACTTGTACAAGAACAGCCAGTAACCCCATTTGAGCATTAGCACGTCTCAATTCTTCGGTACGTTGCTTCAGCAATTCATAGGTTTCTACTGCTCGCTGTACCACCGCTTTCAGTTCAACGGGGTCCCAGGGCTTGGTAATATACTTGTAGACTTGTCCAGCGTTGATTGCCTCTACTAAATCTTCAATATCAGTAAAGCCTGTCAGAATAATTCTGACTGTATCGGGAAATTGAGGAACAGTCTTGCTGAGAAACTCTGTTCCTTTCATTTCTGGCATCCTCTGGTCGGAGATAATAACTGCAACTTCTCCTTCAGATGCCAACACTTGCAGCGCATTCACGCCACTGTCTGCTTTAAGGACTTGGAAGTCTCGGCGGAAGGTGCGGTATAATAAATCAAGATTATCTGGCTCGTCATCAACAACCAGCATTTTTGCTTTTTTACGGCTTTCTACATTCACAAGTTGACGGCGGATTTTATCTAATTCAGGAAGGGGATTATTCATAAAAGGATTCCTTTTAATCTTGATTTTTTGTTATATTCCGTATTCAGCAGGCTTAAAACTTAGCACAATTTGTAACACAATCTAAGGCATAAGTAATTTTTAATCGTACATGAATTGGTTATACTCACTTTTGACAAAAACTACAAGAAAAATTGTCAATAAATTTAACTTTTTGTTTACGTAATTTTACGTATCATTAAGTTTATTAATTGTGTTTATACTTAATAATTAACTAAAAAAATGGTCTTGATAGTAAATTTTTAACATAGTCTTCCCGAATTAAAGCTTGTTGATACACTATGACTGACTTACCACCCAATGTTCAAGAGCCAAATAACAACGATGTCGCACTAGAGTTGCTGAGAAAACTCAGACAAAAGCAAGGCAACTGGGTGGAATGGGGAATTGCGATCGCCCAACTGCAAAAACTAGGCTACAATCCCCAAGAAATTTTTGAAGCAACTGGATTTGAGCCGATACAACAAAATCAGGTCACTGTTGGCGCACAAGTTTACAATTCTATAGAAAAAGCAAATGCACCGGCAGAAGTGCGATCGCATTACTCCACCAGAGGTAGCGATATTTTGTATGAATTTCGCCTGCTAACGCAAGAAGAAAGGATTGCGGCTGCCGAACTCGCCTTCCAAAATAAAATTGACGTTGATGGGGCAAAAGAAATCGCCAAGGCAATCAAAGAGTTTTCCCGCTTTCGTATCCCACCAGAGGGGTTTGAGAATCATCCCGGCGATGCT
This sequence comes from Scytonema hofmannii PCC 7110, assembly GCF_000346485.2. Lineage (NCBI taxonomy): Bacteria > Bacillati > Cyanobacteriota > Cyanophyceae > Nostocales > Scytonemataceae > Scytonema > Scytonema hofmannii. The sequence goes on along the minus strand of NZ_KQ976354.1, from coordinate 5,514,686 downwards.
GTTGCCTATCAATCTTGGAAGTTAGCCCGTCAAAACTCAGACTTACAAGAACGTTCCCGCCTGATTGCAAAAGGTTTGCGCTTTGCTTACTCGCAAACAGCAAGGAGACAAATCGAACAATTACTCACTGATTTTACCGTCGTTCCCAATCGCCCTGCCCCTTCTCTGCCTTTTTATCGCTTGGAATCAGAAGCGGACTTACCCCGTGTTATACCAGTAGTTGGTGAGTTACCACTGACACAAAAAGATCTGCAAGTCGTACCCGTAATTGAAGAGATAGAACCATTTCGCATCGTCAAGTTTGCCGGAGAGCAAGCTTGGGTTCCTTTACCTGGTTGGCAAGTACTGCTAAGTGCAGAAGACCCGGTGGTTATATTGTGTGAGAGTGGTAAATTTCCAAACCAGATACAAAATCCAACAGAACCAGTATTAGTGGTTGTAGATCGCGCTCAACGAGAATGGGACTCTAACAGTTATTTTGTAGTAGACAACTCTGGAGAGTTGGATTTTCAGTGGTTTGAAACATCCCCAGAAGTCCCTCTTCTAGGAAAAGTCATTGTGATCGTAAAACCTAGGAGAATTTTAGATGAAAATGTAACCAAAGATTCTTGGCAAATTGATGAATAATGGTTAGTGGTTAGTTGTTAGTGGTTAAAAAATTACTACTAACAACTAACCACTAACTATTGATAACATAAATATTAGACCGTATAAAAAAAATGGATTTACAAATGTATCGGCGTTCTAGGGTGGTTACTATTCATCACTCTTAAACTTATCTTGGAAAAATTCATCAATAATTCGATTGAGTAATTCCTGGGGATCTGTACTAGTTTCAGTAGCATACTTCCTCAAATTGACAATATTATCTGAAGACAGACGAAGTGGCGCGAACTGTTCGGGAAATGCCCAACTGCATTGTTTACAATCAAGCTGACAACCACGACATGATGTACTTGCTGGTATTGGTGGTTTCGATCTCGGATTTGAAAGAGCGGGAATGCGTATTGTTTTTCAATGTGAAATAGATCCTTTCTGTCAACAAATACTCAAGCGCCACTGGCCACACGTACCTTTTCATGACGACATCACGACCCTCAATTCAACAATTATCCCTACCTCTGAACTTTGGTGTGCGGGATGGCCATGCCAAGACATCAGTACTGCCAATACAGACCGAAAAGGACTCTCTGGCGAGCGAAGCGGTCTTTTCTTCACGTTTATGGCATTGGTTAGAGAAGTTCAGCCAACTTGGCTGGTCATGGAAAATGTACCCGGTTTGCTCTCAGCAGAAGAAGGAAACGCACTTGAGACAGTTATCAACACGTTGGAAGAGAATGGGTATTTGGGGGGATGGGTATCGTGCAACGCTGTGCATGCGGGCTTACCCCACAACCGCGACAGAGTATTCTTTATCGCAAGTTTTAGATCGGAACGTGCCTATCACTTCTTTACTAACAGCAGCGAATTGTCTTGGGATACTTCGACGAGAGAATCGAGCCGGAAGAAAGCTAGATCCAATTTTCGTCAAAGCGCTTTCGGAAACCCTCCGCTTGTGGTACAACGTCGCGGTGGCTTTGGGTATACCTTGGCACAAAGCATCTGCCCCACGCTACGCGCCCAAACTGGAGGACATCAAGGAGGTCATTCAGACCGACCAATACTGTGTGGCGAGAAACTTGACTTGGACAGAATGGGAGAGGCTGATGGGGTTTCCCCCAGGTTGGACGGTCGTCGAGGGAGACTCCTTGGTAACGCCATCGTCCCAAGCATTAGTGAATGGATCGGAAAGCGAATTTTAGATATTGAGAAAAACGAATCGTAGCTAATTATTCAAGGAGTTTCAGGAAACGTATTGTTGCTTGATACCAGATAGCGATCGCTAGCATTGGAAAACCTAGCCGTACTCTAGCATCATTACTTGTTGGGCGCTATAACTGTTAGACCGATCTGTTTCGTTGTCCACTCTCGGCTGGGAGAAGCAGCTACAGACAATTTTCTAGTTGGTGGCTTATCCTCATCAATTACCGCGAGGAGATCATCTAGTGGATTACCAGAACGAGTTAATCCTTTAGGCTCAAGTTCTTGACCGAGTGATGGCAGTTCTAACCAGCGAAAGTTTGCCGAACCCACCGCAGCAAATACTTTCACATTGTCTTCACCAACTGAACCTGCTGGAATTGGCACAACTTCTTTTCTCCTCGCCTCAATTGTCACCAAACTTCCTTCGTTCTTACCAGGGTAAATTTGCTCAACTGACCAATCAGACGCAATATCTAGGACAGCAACATTGAGATCTTGGTTGGAAGTGTTGTGAATTGACAGGAATACATATTCACCTACTTTGACAGTTGGAACGCTCGGATCGGTAAACGGTTTCAACTGAGATTTTGGTGGAATATCATCTCCAGGTTGATATATAGCTGATGTTCCCAGCCATTCAAGAGTTAGCTTACCTGCTAAGGGTGAAGTTTTATCTTTGTTATCTAACTCTGCTGTCGCATGATATTTTGCTAGATGAACTAATCGTTTTACCACTGTTGCAGCAGCATCACGATCGCTTACTTTTAGAGGAGCGATATTTTGAAATGGGTGTCCAGTGCGATCGCATATTTCATATTCTCCCTGATTATTAACAACCACTTGGTAAGCAACTCCCTCAAAATCATCCTCAGTAACTTTTTCTTCTGCTAACTCCACCCAGCCCTTACCATTTTCAGGAAGAGCTTTTTTAATTGCCTCCAAAGCATTCTCTTGGTGTTTAAAGACCTCCGGTAAAAGTTTGTTAGGCGGTAATTGCTCGGGTTCGCTCACCTCTACTGCTGTTGCTTCTTCTTGATAAACTAGAGAAACTTTACGAACAAGATTAATTGATGGAGTTAATAAAACCGCTCGATCTCCATCTTCAACCTTAAACTCTTTGCCATCAATTGATTTAAGCTGACACAGAGATTCAGTTGCTCCTCTTTGAATAATTGTAGCGATCGCCACTCGATTCTCTTTATTTTTTAAATCCGTTATGGTACGAGGATAGACAGCAAATTCTGCTCCCACCGCAACACCATTTACCTGTCCAACCCCTAACTTAGCTCGCATTTCGCCTGTTGCTGCATCTTTTTCCACCTTCACAACTGGGACTGCATAAATAGTTTCTGCAAACTCATCTCCAAAAACGATGCGGTTGGCTTCACCTATGATTATTGGAGTTTGTTGGGGAAATTGGCTGTTGATTTTGGCATTAATGCGATCGAACAAATCCTTATAAGTTTGTCCGGGGTTTTGCAAGCTCGATCTGTACTCTTATCTTTTGTCCACCGCTCATAGAGCTTAATATAGACTTCACTTAAGGTAAACGAGAGCAATGGCAATGCTCCCGGCATCTGCCCCACTTCATCAATTAACTTACCTACCAACTCCGGTGGCTCAAAGTACAACGCTTGTTTTAAAGCTGGTCCCTCAATTGCATCCCGTAACTCATCTGAGTTCATTGCCCGTACCGGAAACCGAGCGCTCTTCCAGTGAGACTTCAGAACTGAGTTGAGGAACCGAGGCTCAAAATCAGAACGTAACGTCAGCACAATATGCAGTTGCCGACGATATTTTGCCAAAGCAATCCTCAAAAGCGATAAAAACTTTTGCCACTCCTTCTGCTCATCCTCTTCCTGCGAATCACTCTGTTCTACACGTCCCCTCTCCTCTTGGTTCATGGTAATAAGTTCTTCAAACTGGTCAATGACGAGGAGGAGCTTAGTATTTGGATGATTTTGACTCCATGCTGACATCAAATCCGTAAAGGACTGAGGCTCATGCTGAAGAGCTTTGGTAAGTGGGTTGAGAGTTTGCTCAATTGCATGATAGAGATCGGAAAGTTGTTTTTGCTCTTGGGATTGATGACAAAATCGCTTTAACTGCTCGAAGTAATCAACTACTAGCAACAATTTAGCTTCAGGTGTAGCATTATTCCAACATCCAGCCAGTTTCGTTTCATCAAAGGTTTCATGACTTGATAGTCGTTCTTGACTATCGGATTGAGTAGGGTTTGGGCTAGTAACTTTTTGCTTGTGCTCTGAATTGAGGTTAAGAATATCAGCAAATGTTTTATCCAAAAAGCTGATTTGAGCTAATTGAGCAATCAAATTGCTGTTGGCGATGGGTAGAACCGCTCTAGCTAACTCCGTAAAGGGCGATTTGCCGGGACGCATGGGATCGAGAATGTACCAACTTTGCGCTTGCGACTCCTTTTTCTGCTCTTCCCGAAGATAAGGCAGTAATCCTGCTTTAACTAGACTTGATTTGCCAGAACCCGACGCACCTAAAACAACCGTAAGCGGACGATGTGATTTGAAAAGTCGATGGGATAGCGATTCTGCCAATGCCTTTCTTCCAAAGAAAAAGCGTGAATGCCTTTCTTCAAACGCTTTGAGTCCGCGATAGGGATTATTTTCTTCATTCAATGGAGGTGCTTGTGTTAAGTCATCTCGCTTAAAACCCGGTCGGGTGAAAATGTATTCGCCTTTGTCATACTCCAACCTCATGGGATAAAGACCTGGTGTTTGCTGTTCGCGAGATAACTGACTAACGCGATCGCGCAAATAAAGATAGAGTTCATGGGCAGTGATTACACCATCGGGTATAACATCAGCTTTGTTGTTCTGTAATCCCTCAATCAGCGCTTGAGCAAAAGGAGAGTGAGATAAGCTCTCGTTGCTTTTGCGACGATCGATTGATAGGTCTAAAGCTTCCTGATCGTGAGCAGAAGAGGTGATAACTTGCCATGCTGGATAACGAATGAAGCGATCGTAGTGTTCTCGGCGAACGGTTTCCAGAACAGAAATAAGTTTTCGGCTACTTGCCCAACGAAACATTCCTCCAAAACAGCAATCTAAAACTACTAGCAAGTGATGACACTCAAGTTGACTCAGAGCATCATGCAACTTCCGCATAGATAAGTAGGTTTTCAGGTTTCCCAGTTCAGCTGTTTGCGGTATAAGGTAACCTGCCGGTCCATCCTTGCTCTCTTGAGGAATGCCATGACCAGCGAAGTAGAAGAGTAGGCGATCGCCCTCGGTTGGCTTCAGTTTGTGAGGCAGGGTTTCCTCAAGTAGCGTGTTGAGTTCGTCTAGAGTTGCTTCACGGTAAGGCTGTTTCAGATCCTTTAGAGTGCCATTGTCAGGACGAGGTGAGAACAGACAGATAATGTTCTCTTCCTTATAGCCATAGTTTTCTTGCAACAAGTCAGCGATCGCCCTAGCATCATTGACTGCTGTTGAGAGATCGTGAATTCCTGAACTGTCATAGCGATCGATACCAATGATGACTGCTAAATTACGCTCAAAATTTGTTTTATTTTTATCCCACTTCTTCATTAAACTTCTTCTTGAGTTCTAGGAAAGCACGATGGAGGAATTTAATCTTCCTATCTTTACGTATGGCGTAGTCACCCCTGACCTTACTCCCACTGTTGTTAACTCTTTGGAATTGTTTCTCTTGAGCAAATTTCTTCAATGACTTTTCGAGTTACCTCTAGTAACTTTAAGCACTTACACTGACCATTAACTTTTTAAATACTAAGTATATTAATATTCTTTTACCATTTTAATTTATGATTATTTATACGTAGTTCTTTTAATTCCATATAAGGTATAACTAGAAATGCCCAAAAAAATCACATTTGTTACAAATATTAACTATACTCCCCAATTAACCTATCGTACTCTGCATGAGTCCCGATCCAAAACCATGAAATGCCACCTTCCACCTCAACACCATTAGCCCAATAATCTAGCCCTGCCCGAATTGACCAATACTTTTTTCCAATCTTTTTGAAGTGCAACGATGGATGAGACGGATCGGCTTTCAATAGTTCATAGCATCGATCTGCTATTTCCTGTACGTTTTCAGGGAGAGCCTCATAGCACGAACAAAATCTTCGCGTTGTGTAATGCATCAGATTTCACGACATTGCCCTGCTTTAAATGAGCGCGATCGCTTCGGAGGCTAAAGCTTCCAACTTACCGTCTGCAATGTCTTGCTCGAGTTGCTCATCCCAACGTTGATAATCCAAGTCAAAAAACCACTGCCTTAGTCGCTGAAATTCATCTTGTAGAAGGGATAGAATAGCTGCTTCAATTTGTTCAAGGCTAGACATACTGTTTCTACTTTTTGACCTCAAGCAAATTATAGCGTTGTTCAATGATAGTGAATTCACTTGCCCGTCTCACACCAAACTTCTTTAGAGCTACTTTGCCTTAAACACAGTCTTTAGGTTCCTGAAACACTTGTTGCATAAATGATATAAGTTTCTAATGGGACATTTTTTCTCTTCAATCCAATTATGAAAGTAAATGCCAATACCTTCAACTAGTAACTATAATTTAGTACGTACTGCTTGCAGATAGTAACTCTAAGTGATATTATTATTATAATTGTTATTTTTAATATAGATCGCACTCTTGAAAAAATCACAGACTTAATAAAGTACTCATATTTCTATATGGTCATCTGGTCGGAATCGAATGAGTAAAATTTGAAATTTTGTAGTATTTATCTTAATTCTTCGTTTCACAATACATTTTCATTATGACAAATATTACCATTTATAACATTGATGACAATATAAAGAATCTTCTACAAGAACGAGCTTTAAAAAATAGTCGTTCCCTAGAAGAAGAAGTAAAAGAAATTCTCAGTCAGGCTTTATGCGAAAATCAAAAACCATCTGCGAATATTGTAAATATGATAGAAAAACGCTTTGCTCATTTAGGAGATTTTGAAATAGAAGAAATTCCTAGAGAACCCATGCGTTCTTCACCTATTTTTGAATGATTGTTCTTGATACTAATGTATTGTCAGAGTTAATCAAACCCCAAGGCTCTACAATAGTCCGCAACTGGGCATCTCAACAACCTGTAACAAGTTTGTTTACTACAACAATTACACAAGCTGAAATACTTTATGGCATCGCCATACTACCAGAAGGAAAGCGTAAATATCAACTTTACCAAGCTGCTACTTTAATGTTTGCAGAAGACTTCGCAGGACGTGTTCTTGCATTTGATGAATCTGCTGCTGTCGCTTTTGCTAATATTTCAGCCCAAAGACGACTCAGTGGAATGCCCATATCTCAAGCTGATGCCCAAATTGCTGCTATTTGTTACTCTCATAACGCTGCCATAGCAACTCGTAATGTTGTTGACTTTGCCAACTGTGGAATTTTTATTATTAATCCTTGGGAAGAGAAATTTTCATAGTATTGCACTATTGTACTGTAAAAGGCGAGCAACTATTCTTTTTCGGAATGGTTTGATAGCATTTGTAGGGGCGCAATGCCTTGCGCCCCTACGAGGTTTTGATAATTTTTGAAAAGTTAGGTTCTAAACTGTTTTTGGTATAATTCTGCTAATTTGCTTACTTTGCCTTAAATCGATCTTTTGCTTCCTGAAATGCTTGTTGCATAACTGACTGGATTTTTTGTGGATCGGGTTTTTTGCCCCCCATCAAATCACCAAAGTAAACGCAAGCGCCTTCACCTAACGCCCAAGTGTACGCAGCTGCCCAAGAAGCAGCTATGACGCTGCCAAAACCTGGTATAAATTTGATTAACTCACGACCAATTGCCCGCGCTAAAAAACCACTGGCAATTGTACTGACAATTCCCCCGGCTTGTGATGGGCTTAAGGTTTGTCCGTATAATTTGCCTAGTAAACCTACCATTGATACTTGTAAGGCTGTCAGTACTGGTAAGGTAGCAAATGGTAACGGTACGACGGCGATCGCCGCTGTCATGACAGAAAAGACTAAAATATAGCGTCGTCCGGTATCCCGGTAAATATTACCAATTTCTTTTCCCGTGTCCTCATCTAATAACTGATGGATTGCACGGGCTTCTGCTTCTGGAAGCAAGTCTGCAAGTGTATCCCTGAAAGCTTCCAAACCGTAGAAGACTGGCGTGTAACCATCTTCTTCCAAAGTAAAATCAATCAAGACAGCGCGATCGTACAACCCTGCAAAAGCTTCTTGTATGGCGGTAAATGGTCTATTAACCTCTTCGTACTCCGGTGGATACCCCGGATGATCCTCCGTATCGGGAGGATAAACTTCATGCAAGCAGGTTACCGCTAGCAAACAGGGAATTTCTGGATGCTTTTGACGCAGTTCCCGAGCAATGTCGCGCATCGTATCCGTTGCGAAATCATTAATTTTCACTGTTAGAATCAGAGATCTTGCACGATGATTCTGCTGTTGCAAATCCCCAAGCAGTTCCTGAACGATCGCCTCAGTCTCCTGACTTACATCTCCAAGTCCCACAGTATCTGTAAAAATTAGCAATGGCAGATCGTTAGAAGGATAAGCGTAACGTTCGGTGTGTTGTGTGTGAGGGCGAAATCCCTGACCAACAATTTCCGCAGAAACTCCTGTCAATCCCCGCACAATTGAACTTTTCCCCGCTTGGGGTTTCCCTATCAATAAAGCTTCAGTTGTGGGTAGTTCTGCTCGAACTCTCTCTAAAATTTCCGCGACTTGACTTTCACTGACACTAAACCATTTAACCAATGTCTGAGCCAGTTGGTCTACAGGTAGAAGTTTCAGAAAACGCGTTGTTGCTTGATTCCAGATAGCAGCAGCAGAATTTGTCAGTGAAGTTTCACCTGATTTGAGATTCTTCTCTGGAGTCGGCTCACTGGATGGTTGAGAATCAGTAGATGGCAAGTCAGTATCGCTTTGCTCAGTCATTGGGCAAAATGGGGACTGGGGATTGAGAGGAATTTCGAGAGACTTCCAGATCCCCGACTTCTTCAAGAAGTCGGGGATCTAACCGGGGTGGTAACCATTAATTGGTCACTGGTCACTGGTCACTGTCTATATATTATCTATTTTCAGGACGCACAATATACTGGTAAGCAGGTGTATTAACCGCCACTGCCTCCATTCTTCCCTGCGCTACCATTGCTTGGTAAACTAAGGCACTCATCTCGCCACGAGATAAGGTTTTTCTGGGGTTCAGAACGTTACGTTCTGGATAATTCACAACAAGATTTGCTCTTGTTGCTTTTGCAACCTCATCTACTTTGTCCTGAGGAATTTCACCTGCATCCGTGTATAAATTTGTAACAGCATATGAGTCAGGACGGTTAGAATTGGCCGTGCGATCGCCTGTTTTTGGATCTTCACCCGTACCAACCTGTTGTGCTGAAGCGACATTAGCTGCATTAGCTTTTGCCACTAATAATGGCTGCATTAAGGAAGTCATCGCCAACGGCAAAAGTGCAAACTTCCTCGTTGTTTTTCTTGCTTGTTGAGTCGTTGCTGGTGCGGTAGCAACTGGTGAACTCGTTGTTTGTGCAGTTGTAGAAGTTGGATTTACCACTTTTGATAAAGCGGCTATTGCATCAACTTTGGAAACATTTTGATTGGGACGAAAAACACCATTAGGATAACCCGTCATCAATCCTTGTTCGTAAGCGTCTTCGATAGCAGGAGCAGCCCAATAACCTTCCGGAACATCTTTATAAGCTGCACCGCTAGATATTTCCCGAACTGGTGGTCGATTAAAAGCTTTATCAATCATGGCAGCAAACTCATCACGGTTAACTGCTCGTTCGGGTCTAAATGTGCCATCAGGATACCCAGCCACTATTTTTTTCTCTGCTAGCCCCTGAATAAATGGCTGCGCCCAATAATTGGGCTTTACATCAGGAAAAATTGCTTGTGCTGAATTTTGAGCGTAAGTTTCTTGTGGTACATCAGACAGTAAGAGTAAGCATAAAGTTGGCAAAGATACAAGTGGTAAAAATAACCGAAGGAACCAATTCATTAGTCATGCCCCCGAATACATCTCTCTTTACTAGTAATATTAATGAAATTACTTCATTAATTTATCCCTCTGACGATATAGGGCATTTCTACCAATTGACACGTTGTTCAAACAAAACTAAATCTTTCTCATTCTCACGAAACTTTTGCCTTTGCTCGGAAGTAAGAACTGCTTCTATTTTTTGCATATACAACTGCATAAGTTCTTGCAATTTAGCTTTTTGTTCGGGCGTTGGCCCTTGCAAAGTGATTTGTACGGGTTGACCGGATTGGAGTTGATTTTTTTGTTCTTCTGTTAATTGTGGCTGAGGTATCAGTTTTGAAACTTGGGGCAATATTTCTTGCCGAATTTGCCAAATTTGCTTTTTTTGTTCATCAGTAAGGTTAACATCTTTGATGTTAGGAAAAGGTTCTCTTTGTGAAACGGCTTGAACGTGAGGTTTAACTTTCAGCGTTCCCAATTCGTTAGAAGTTTGAGCAAGGATTTTTGCCTCTCCAAATGCGATCGCCAAAATTGATGTAACAATCAGTATCGATATGAGTTGAGGTTTCATAAAATTTGAGGATAATTAGTAGTTAGTGGTTAATAGTTAACCATTAACCACCAACTAACTTTAAACATTTGCGATCGCATTCTACATGGAACAAAATTCCTGAAGAGGAATAAACCGAAAGTACTAACTTTAACTGGTACTTAAGTCCTACCTTAAGATTGCCAAAATAGGAATAATGTCTCTATGAAAATCCTAAATAACTCATAAAAAATTTTAAGTAGCCATCATGAACTGCGTACACCAGGATGCAATACTACAAGGGCTATCGAATTTTTGTGGGTTGGGAAAACTCTTGGAGAAACTCAACAAATGCCTTTAACGCTCGTAAGGAGAAAGAAGGAAGACCGTGCGTTGTATCCCCATCAATAAATTGAGGGGATTTTCAGAGTGAAAAACCTTTATGAATCCATCAATAAATTGAGGGGCTTTTGACCCATTTGTCAGAAGAAAGAGAGTTAGACTTTGAGATATAAACGAAAATCCCAACCTTCTTCCCTCTTTCCTCTTCCTTCTTCCTTATTTTGGTAAATGTTGGGTTTCGTTCCTCAACCCAACCTACGTATTTTCGGATTTTTACGAACCTATGCAGAATTGCACCAGGACGTATAAAAATGGGCAAGAGGCAATAAATTATTTCTTACTATGTCTAATGCCCGATGCTCTACTTACTACATATGTTTCAAAAATCAAATAAAATTTCTATACTACCAAACCTTGTCTTGTAGAGTGAAAAAAACTATAACTGCTGTCGTGCGACCTCTGATTCAGCCCAAGCCTCATCCCTTTCGCTTACTACTTTATCTTGAGTGGATACTTTTAGGCATTGCGCTTCTGGTCGAGTTCCCCTTAGTAGAAGTTCCACATCCAGCATTTCTACCTCCTCACATTTCTTCTCAAGATCGACTGCCATTATTTTTATGTATTGCTAGCTTTGGAATAGTAGGTTTGTGGTTACCAACTGCTAAATCCTTAATTATAAAAATACTTTATACAGGGGTTGAGTTTGGACTGATTTTTTTAGCAATTATGATGAGTAGTCGATTCATGGGTATTTCACCTGCACTTGCGTTAATTCTCGTCATTCGCAGTTGCTTGCTTTTTAAACTAAGCGGACGCTTGCTGGTAGCAGGTCTCGCTTTTCTATCTTTTGTTTTTACTTGGTTGCTACCATTACGGAATATGTATGTTGTACGAGCACCAGTCCCCAAACTACCGCCTGTAGCAGCTTTGATACAAAAATCAATACCCAATGAACATTTTAGAACGTTAATCTGGCATCTGGTACTAAATTCAGGGTTAATGTTTGGCTTGGTGTTGGTTTTTGTGTTACTATTAATTAATGCCTTGCTAGCAGAACGCCAAAGCCGGGAAAAGTTAGCTAAGGCTCACCAAAAACTTCGGGAATATGCTCTTCGCATAGAAGATCAGGCAACTCTACAGGAACGCAACCGTATTGCTCGTGAAATTCACGATTCACTAGGTCACTCACTTACGGCGCAGAGTATCCAATTAGAGAATGCTTTGGTATTTCTACAATCAAATCTAGAGAAAGCCAAAACTTTTTTGTTAGAAGCAAAACAACTTGGTAGCAATGCTCTCAAAGAAGTACGGATGTCTGTTGCTACATTGCGCTGCGAGCCTCTGTATGGAAAATCTTTAGAGTCTGCACTGACAGTTTTACTTGTAGATTTTCAGCGTCGAACTGGGATTACTCCAAACTGTATCTTTAACTTATCTCAATCTTTACCTGCTGAAGTTTGTACAGCAAGCTATCGTATTATTCAAGAAGCCCTGACAAATACCGCAAAACACAGCAATGCTACTCATGTCAAAATTAATATACAAGTAACCGTGAATTTACTAAGTTTGGAGATTTCTGATAATGGTAAGGGTTTTAACCCGCACCAAAACACAACTGGATTTGGTCTACAGGGAATGCGAGAACGAACACTGGCTTTAGGAGGTCAATTTCATATTGATAGCAAACCGGGCGAAGGTTGCTGTATAACGGCTTTATTACCTTATTAATGGGGAATGGGGAGTGGGGAACTCGGGCCCCCTCTGGGGATAAGGGGCAATGGGGAATGGAAATTTAATGAATTTTCACAATACTTCGTACCTCATACCCAGTTCCCATTTAAAATCCAAAATCTAAAATCCAAAATCCAAAATCCAAAATCCAAAATCCAATGATTCGCCTGTTACTCGTAGATGACCAAATCATTATTCGCCAAGGTTTAAAAAGCTTGTTGGAGTTAAAACCTGATTTTCAAATTGTGGGTGAGGCTGAAGATGGTGAAAGTGCGATCGCGTTTGTTGAGATGTTTGATAATAGTTCTCAAAAACCAGATTTGGTGTTGATGGATATTCGCATGCCTGTGATGGATGGTGTAGCAGCAACTCAGGTGATTTGTCAGCGGTTTCCTCTTGTAAAAGTCTTAGTATTAACAACATTTGATGATGATGAATATGTAGCTCAAGCTATGCGTTTTGGAGCAAGAGGTTATTTATTAAAAGACACTCCTTTAGAACCATTAGCAAATGCAATCCGTTCGGTTTATTTGGGACATACTCATTTAGGTCCAGGGCTATTTGAAAAAGTTTTCACTCCTTTACAAGAATTTCCAACACCTAAACCTCCAAGTCCTCCGCCTGAATTTGCTGAATTAACTCCTAGAGAAAGAGAAGTTTTGCATTTAATTGCTATTGGTGCCAATAATAGGGAAATAGCTGAGTCTCTCTACATTTCAGAAAGAACTGTAAAAAATCACGTTACAAGCATTCTAAGTCGGTTAAATTTACGGGATAGAACTCAAGCTGCTATCTTTGCCAATTCTTTTAACAGTGACCAGTGACCAGTGACCGATGAGCGGTTAATATTGAAAAAATATTGTAATTATTCCCAGTAATTGTTCCAATTGTCTTTAAAAACTTCTTGAAGTCTTTTCATGTAAGCATTTGTCTTAATCTTCACCATCCATAAATTGTCATTATTTTTACCTCCTTTACAGATAACACCTTCAGCTACATTGAACTTTCCTTCACGAACATCATCAATGAATTTGCCAGTTAGTTTGCCTCGATAAACAACTTTTGCAATGTTTAATTCCTTGAAATCTTTAACAAATTTTTCTGGATCAATAATGCCTTTATCGGTTTGTACATCAAACAGGACAAGTTGTTTTAAATCTTCCTTTTTGTGCATTCCTGCAAATGATGAAGCTCCAAAAAACTCAGTAAAAACAGCAATCTCTGGGCAATGATAATCTGGATTTTTGTGGAAAATAGTGGAGAGTAAATTTGCAAAGTCTCTCATAAAAATGCTAGGTGCTTCTTCTAAACCGGGATGAGTGTTATTAAAATCTGTAATACCCATTTCGTCTAAGTCAAATCTGTCACGTCTTGTACCGAAGGCATACCAGCCCAGTTCGGAATCCCAAACCCAGTGTAGATTCGTGCCATCATACTTCTCAAAAGCGATGCATTGCTTGAAAGGGCAGTTTTTACTGTCAGGAATTTTGGGATACGCAAGCTTGATTTGAGCCATATTGGAACTAAATGCTCAGGAGATCGCACAAATATTATCCCAAATTTTCGCTTTTAAACTGGAAGCTGAGCTATACAATATGTAACAGACCATCGTAGATAAAGGACATTGATTCTTCAACTTATGCCTATCCTATCTAACCGAACATTCCGCATTACAATAGGTTTTGCCGCTTCACTACTTGTTTGTTTAGCTAGTCATTATCTCTATAATCACTTAAAAACTCAACCAATTGCCCAACAAAATTTAACTAAACAAAACCTCTCCTCAATCCACAATAATTTCCTGGTTTCGCAACCCTTTAGCAAGCAAGACAAGCAAAACACTCCCTCAAAGAAAGAGCCGACAATCGCACCAACGCCTTATCAAGTTATTGATGAGTTACAAAAAGATAAATTTAAAGTTTCTGGTGATCGCGTTTTTACACAGGGAAAACTACCAACTGTTAAGGTTGATTTTAATCAAGCAGATTTATTAGCTACTCTCTCAAATACTAGAAAGTATTTTGAAGACTATGCTGTAGAAGATCCCAATATTCAAAGAACTGGATTGCTAGGGACTCAAGGAGTCACCGTACAAGATGCTCTCAAAACTTTGGATTTCATGATTGCTGTCTTACAGGAAGATATTAGCAAGAAGCGAGTAACTCGATTACAAGATCCAAATTTCATCAACACGCATTTCCGAGTTATAAAATGGTCTGCTTATAATCCAGAAAATACCAGTCAGAGACGTCTGAGACTCACAAAATATGCGGTTTTTACTCATCCCGGCTCTCGGAAGAAAACGCGCACTTTTAATACAGCTATTTATAGTTTAAAAGACAATTTAGTAACAGATAATTTCTATACTAAATATACCAAGCAAGATGTGTTATCAGGAATTTATGAGCCTGGTGGTAAAGAATTTGGTAAGGTTGAACCTCTTGCCTACTTAACCAGAGAGGGTTTGGAAGAAGCTCTCATGGAAGGAACGATACTTATTAAATTTACTGATGGTTCTGAAGCACTTTTTAATGTAGATAGAAATAATGGAATTCCTTATATTCGAGGGACAGTAGCGAGATCGCAAAAGCGCTATTGGTATTTTAGGAAAGTTGATGCTATTAAAGGCTATGGATATAAGATAGACGCAAAAATTTCGATTTCTCCAGGAGTCACTTTTGCTGGAGATATCCTTAATATTGGTTTGGGAAAAGTTATTGCTCTTGAATATCTTCAAGGTGGACGCAAACATTTAAAACTGGGAATTATTGCGGATACAGGTGGAGCATTTTTACCCAACCTTCATCAACTCGATTTCTTAGCAGGTATTTTCCAAGGGCGAACAGATTTTGATCGCAATATCAAGCAACTACCTGAGTATGCGACAGCCTATGTTTTAGTAAAGAAGTGAACTATTTTGTTCACCCTCATCCCCAACCCTTCTCCCCTACTCCCCACTCCCTACTCCCTACTCCCAATTTTCTAGTAAGATGATTTTTACAATCATACATCTCGGAGTTTAAAGCCATGCCAATGGCAGTTGGGGTTATTGAGACTCAAGGGTTTCCGGCTGTACTTGCTACAGCCGATGCAATGGTGAAAGCGGCGGCAGTTACCCTTGTATATTACGGTCTAGCAGAAAGTGCTCGATTTGTGGTTGCAGTTCGTGGAGATACGGGTGAGGTGGAAAGAGCAGTTGACGCAGGTATTGCCGCAGGTAACGAGCAATCTAATGGTGGTCAGGTCATTACCTACTACATTGTTTCTAATCCCCCTGAAAACGTGGAAAGCGTTTTGCCCATACATTTTACTAGAAAATCGGAGCCATTCCGTGTTTTTTAAGAAGGGAGTAGGGAGTAGGGAGTAGGGAGTAGGGGTAAGCTGAAAGAAAACCTATCAAAATAGGTAGAAACATTCGTACAATTATCTTGTTGCGCCAGATACGTTTACTGATATAGGAGATAACCAATGCCACTACAGGCAGTTGGATCGATTGAAACTAAAGGTTTTCCTGCCATACTTGCGGCAGCAGATGCGATGGTGAAAGCAGGTCGAGTCACCCTCGTTGGATATATAAGAGTGGGTAGTGCTCGCTTTACAATTAACATACGGGGTGATGTTCAAGAAGTAAAAACTTCTATGGCAGCTGGTATTGACGCCGTGGAAAAGGTACATGGCGGTACCCTAGAATCCTGGGTTATCATTCCTCGTCCCCATGAAAACGTCGAAGCTGTTCTACCCATTGGTTATACAGAAGAAGTCGAACAGTACCGACAAGCAGTAGAAAATCCTATAGTGCGAAGGTAATTGGTCACTGGTCACTGGTCATTGGTTACTGGTCACTGGTCACTGGTCACTGATTATGTCTAAAGTCTCTATTATTATCCCGACTTTAAATGAAGCTAAGTGCTTGGGACGTACTCTGCGCCATCTGAGTCTGTTAATGCCTCCTGCAAGGGAGGTGCTGGTTGTTGATGGCGGGAGTTCTGATGGCACTGTTACCATAGCCGAACAAGCAGGGGCTTCTGTCCTTATTGCCCAAAAATGTGGACGTGCTGCACAAATGAACCAGGGTGCAGAAGCAGCTTCTGGGGAATATTTGTGGTTTGTACATGCTGACACTTTGGTGTCAGATGATCTTGTGACCCTGATTGAGGAAGTATTGGCAGACCAATCTGTGACGGGTGGTGGTTTTATTTCCCTCATGGCAGGAGATAAAACCACACGTTGGGGTGTGACGCTACACAACTTTTTAAAAACTTATTACGCGCCACTGCTTTTTCGCCCGCATTTGTTTGTTCGAGGATTGCGTTTATTATTTGGGGATCAAGCTATATTTGTACGTCGCACTGATTTTTGGGAATGTGGGGGTTTTGATAGCAATCTCCCCATTATGGAAGAAGCTGACTTGTGCTTGAAGTTGGTGCAACGGGGAAGAATTTGTCTGCTTAACCGGATTGTTCAAAGTAGCGATCGCCGTGTAGCACATTGGGGCTTTTTTAAAGCGACAGCCATATATCTTTTCATTGGTTTCCTTTGGGGTTTTGGTGTTTCGCCGCAATACCTCAAGCGTTTCTATGAGGAGATTCGTTAGTTGGGCATTAGAGCATGGGGGCATCCAACAGTGGTATAATCCCTAAGTAACCCTAAATACACTGGTGGTTTAAATTACGGTATAAAAAATACAAATACGGTACACGGTGCGATGAGGCAATTTTCATCAGTAACTGACACCCAGAGATGATTCATAACTGGGAACTGATAACTGCGAATGGGCGAAACATATATTGACAAAACCGCGTCTAGATGGGTGTGAGTTATCTTCGCGCTACGAGAGCGGGTGCAAAATGTCAGTTTTTCCAAGACCCTCATCACATATACCGTGCATACCTGTAGGTTGTTATAAAAATAGTTTTCTAGGTTGAAACTATCTGCTGTGGTTTATCAAAATATAAATTTTTGTAAAGCCACCAAAGCTCTAGAAAACAAGATTTTCCGTGATTTGAGCTAGATAAAAGTTCGTCAAGAGATAAAACTTTCTGCATAACTCTAGTGAACTAGAACGTAATACAAAGTAGAGACGCGCTTAGTTATGACGGACATGATTTTATTAGGGGCAACTGCCAGTGAACAATTTAAGTGGGATAAAAGGGGGTTGTGATGCAAACTTTAAAACAGGGTTTCGAGGAGCGCAATCTCACTATGGCGTTGGAGGCGGAAAAACTGGCACAATATTGGCGAAAGCGTTTAGCTGAGGAGTGCCCAGAACAAAATCTTGTTAATAGGCAAAGTATCGTTGATTGGCTTTTAGGAAGCGATTTACAACGCTTTGAGGTACTCTCCTCAAAGGAGTTAGATATTGCTCAGCAGGCAATGGAGTACCGCTATCGAATTTTGCGTCAACGCTACTTGGGTATTGCTAGAGAACGTGCTTATCGCAATTTGATAACTCGGTTGGGAAGTCTGGTAACATTACGTAACAAAATTCAGACTTGGGTCGCCTTAAGCCGGGATCGCCAACGGACTGTATTAGATGTGTTGCAAGAAGTTATCCAAGAATTATTGCAAAGTGATAACTATATGCAGCAGCAAATGCTTTCCATTGGTGAATGCACCACTGATGACAGGTTAAAAAATGCCCTATTGTTTGCCAGTGTAGAAGAGTATTGTTTGCGACCAGTACGGAATCAACCATTGCTTGTGTATCGTTTTGTAAATTATCTGAGACGGACTCAACGTGGTGGCTTAACTCAAGTGCCAAGCAGTGACCTAGTGAGGTTAGTTTCAGAAGAAATTCTCACAGATGACAGTGATAACCGAGTGAACTTGGTTGATACACAAGCCATTGTAGAGTATCAAGAAGCACAAGAAGCAGAGGAACAACAAACGCTACGTCAAGCTGTGAAGCAGGAATTTGAAACGTACCTGCTAGAGCATCTCGGACAAGAAGCGGTCTCGTGGCTGCATCTCTACCTAGAAGGGAAATCACAAGATGCGATCGCCAAACAACTCAATAAGCCCATTAAGGAAATCTACCGACTGCGGGAAAAAATCAGCTACCATGCAGTCCGTGTCTTTGCGCTGAAAGATAAGCCAGAACTGGTAGATGGCTGGTTGTCAACTTCTTTAGAAGAACACAATTTGGGTTTGACACCAAGGCAATGGGATCGATTGCACGAGAAATTAACTGCAATGCAGCGCCAAATTCTGGAGTTACGAAAAGCAGGTCGTTCCATAGAGGAAATAGCTCAACAATTAAAAATTAAGACCCACCAAGCTATGGGTGAATGGACGAAAGTTTACTTGATAGCTCAAGGCATGAGAACCCAAACTGAATGAGTGCTTAAATATACAAGTTGTAGGCTGGCATTGCCCATCCTACCAACATACCACCTGAGTCTGGACGCGCCCCTCTTAGTTATTTATTTAACTTTTTTAACTCTAGAATTATATTCTGTTTACTGCCAACTTAGTTGTGGGCAGTATAGGATATATAGAAACATCTAGCATCAAAACCGTATGTTGTCTTCAGAGGGTAAACCAGCTGATACCGCAGCAAGTGGTAAGCAAGTGCGGCCCAGCACACAAACTCAGTCTGAACAAGGACTAGACCGGGAGCAAATCTTTCGGTTGATTGAAAGTACCTTGTCCTTTGAAGCGTGTCTGTATCACCAGATTCTGCCCTTTAACATAAAAGACAACAATTTGGTACTGGGAATGGTGAATCCCCAAGACAATGCGGCAATAGATTATGTGAACCGCATACTGCCGTACATCAATTGCACCATGGAAGCTCAGCCCATAAACGGCGATACTCACCGCACTATACTCTCAGCGTACCTGAATCATAAAAATACAGGGACGACTGCGGGCAGACCAATTCCAAAATCTTGGGAAGACATTGCTCAAGAAAAAAAACCAGCTGCGATCGTGGATAAATCAGATACACAACTTAACAGTATCATCCCTGAAACGCTACAACGACGGTCAGATAAGACACATACTCAGGCACAAATGGTACAAAATGGTGATACTGTTTGGCAGTTTGGTTATTCAACCTTCAATGAATCGAAAGGTTTGGCACCAACCTCCCACGATGAAAGTCCCAGCCCTACTCAAGAACACAAAGAGAGAGACCCTGATAGGACAGCCCAGTCTTCCAACTTACACATCTTGCACTTACCCAGCCTTAATGCTATTAGTCCAGTTGAAGAATTAGCGACATTACCACCCAGAAAATTACTAGAACAGTTACTAGGACGAGTTTTATCAGACGGGATTGGGCGTTTGTACTTGGAGAGAAGACCTTACCACGGCAGAATACTCTGGAGTGAAAATGGAGTGTTACAGTCTGTCTTAGAAAAAGTACCTCTCTCTGTCTTTCAAGGAGTCCTTAATGAATTAAAACGTTTTGCGTCTCTACCCATGACCACAGTTGTAGAACCAAAACAGGTAGAGAGAGAATGCCTTTATCAACAAAATCGCTTGTTACTGCGCTTGCGTGTCATGCCCGGAATGTACGGCGAAGAAGCAACATTACAAGTGTTGCGGGGAGCAGCATTAAAATTCTATCAACAGCAACAATTAGCGCGTTTGAGCCGCGATGCAGTGGGAATTTCCCAGCAATTGACCTACAAGTTACGCGAACTCCAAGAACGCCTTGCTCTTAATTCCAATCTCAATAACGGACAACTAGAGGCTTTTAATAGCTTAAACCGAGTGCTGGAAAACTTAGATATGCAGATAAAGGTACTGACAGATATTCCAGAACCACCACCACCAAAAAAAGAGAAGAAAAAGGATTTGAGTAGTTAGCCATCAACCACTAACTACTAACCACTAACCACTAACATTTTATTTATTAAAGATATATTTCATGCAGACTGAGGTTTTTAGTGAACTGTTTCCTTTGATGAGCACAGCCAACCCCCAAACAATAGAATGGCTGCTCTCTGTTGCTATCGATCACGAATATCCAGCAGGAAGAGCCGTTCTCATGGAAGATGCCTGGGGTAATGCACTTTACTTTCTGGTTTCTGGTTGGGTTAAAGTCCGGCGTACAGTAGGCGAAGATTCTGTCGCCATAGCAATTTTGGGTCGGGGCGATTTTTTTGGAGAAATGGCAATTTTAGATGAATCGCCTCGCTCAACTGACGTTATTGCTCTTTCGCCTGTAAAGTTGCTCAGTATTTCTAGAGAACGCTTTATTCAAATATTATTTAAAGACCCACAATTACATCATAGAATGTTACAACTGATGGTGCGCCGACTCAGGCAAATTAACGTCCGCTTGCAAATGCGTTCTTCGCCCCCTGCTGTCAAGCTAGCTCACACTCTTGTCACCTTGGGTGAGAGTTACGGTCAGTCTTTAGACAAGGGAAAAGAAATCTACAACATTCCTTTCAAAGATTTAGCAGATGTCACAGAAATTGGCGTTGAAGAAACTACAAAAATTATGGAAAAGCTACACGAAAAAGGATGGATCAAAATCGACAAGACAAATCAAAGCATTTATTTAGCAAATTTTAAACAGTTAATAAATTTGGCAGGTAAAGTATAGCCTTTTTGAGTCGAGCGCAATATAAGAAGAAAATTTCTAGTGAACAAATTTTCTTGTAGAGTAGATTTTCTTGTGGTACGGGCGTCTCGCCCGTTTTTATATCCCATAATATCTGTTATCAAGTAGATGTATTTC
The DNA here is from genome assembly GCF_000346485.2 of Scytonema hofmannii PCC 7110. Classification (NCBI taxonomy): domain Bacteria; kingdom Bacillati; phylum Cyanobacteriota; class Cyanophyceae; order Nostocales; family Scytonemataceae; genus Scytonema; species Scytonema hofmannii. Next base: position 5,493,593 of record NZ_KQ976354.1, on the reverse strand, counting down.
ATATTACCAATACTCTCTCTGGTTTAAATTTATTCTTGGAGTAGTGCTATTAATGATAGAAGGTGATTGATTTTACTCAGCAAAGCGTATTGATTACTGTATTGGTAAGCAAGTTTTTTTACTTGAAACTATTGACTGTTGACCATTGATTGTTGACTAATGACTATTAACTAGTCATTTGTCACTAGTACCTAGAACTCCTAACACACAACCACTGATGACTAAAGCAACTGTACTGCAGAGCAATACTTATCAGCAGCAGACTGTCCCGACAATTCACTATCAGGTAGCGATGCCCCAACCAGAAGCACATCTGTTTGAGGTGACTCTGCAAATTGTGGGCTACCCATCCCCTATCTTGGACTTGAAATTTCCTGTATGGACTCCAGGATCGTATTTAGTCCGAGAATACGCCAGACATTTGCAAGATTTTGCTGCTTTTACTCAAGATAAGCCTTTGCTCTGGCAGAAAATTAGTAAAAATCATTGGCAGGTCGAGATAAATGGTGCATCAAAAGTTAGCATTTCTTATCGCATTTTTGCTGATGAGCTAACAGTACGGACAAATCACCTAGACGGTAGCCATGGTTATTTTAATGGTGCAGCATTGTTTTTTAGAATACCAGGTTGGGAGGAATACCCAATTGAGGTAACTGTTGTACCACCACGCCCAGACTGGCGGGTGACTACAGCACTACCTCCAGTTCCAGACAAAGAAAATTCTTTCTATGCTCTAGATTTTGATACTCTCGTAGATAATCCTTTTGAAATTGGCGACCACCAGTTATATCAATTTGATGTTTTGGGAAAGTCTCACGAACTCGCCATCTGGGGTAAAGGCAATTTTCACGTTCAGCAAATGATTGCGGATTTGAAAAAAATTGTTAGTGCAGAAGCAAAGATGTTTGGTGGCTTACCGTATCAAAAATACGTGTTTTTGCTGCATCTATTTAATCAGGCACATGGTGGTTTGGAGCACAAAAATTGTTGTTCGCTGATATATCAGAGGTTTGGATTTCGTGATCGCGACAAATATGAGCGCTTCATACAACTCGTTGCTCATGAGTTCTTTCACTTGTGGAACGTTAAGCGTATTCGTCCCCAAGCATTGGAAGTTTTTGACTACGACCAAGAAAACTACACACCTTCTTTGTGGTTCTGTGAAGGGACGACAAGTTATTACGACTTACTGATACCCCTACGGGCGGGAATTTATGATGCCAAATCCTTTCTCAGCAATTTGAGCAAGGAAATCACTCGTCATGAAACTACACCAGGGCGGAAAGTACAACCACTCTCGGAATCGAGTTTTGATGCTTGGATTAAACTCTATCGTCAGGATGCGAACAGTAGCAATTCCCAAATGTCCTACTATCTCAAAGGAGAATTAGTATCTTTGCTACTAGATTTGCTGATTCGTTCGCGTAATGGAAATCAACTCTCACTTGATGATGTCATGGTCAAAATGTGGCATCAATTTGGCAAAGATGAAATTGGTTACACTCCAGAACAATTGCAGGGAGTTATTGAGTCTGTTGCTGGAGTAGATTTGACTGATTTCTTTAAACGCTATATTGATGGTACAGAAGATTTGCCCTTCAAGGAGTATTTAGAACCCTTTGGCTTGCAACTGGTTGTGGAAACTGAGGAGGAACCATATTTGGGTACAAAAGTCAGTAGCGATCGCGGGCGAGAAATCATCAAGTTTGTAGAAGCTGGCTCTCCCGCACAATTAGCCGGAATCGATGCCGGAGATGAGTTGCTGGCTATTGATGGTTTGCGGGTAACAGCAAATGACTTGTGCGAAAGGCTCAAAGATTACCAACCAAACGATACCATTCAAATCACAGTTTTCCATCACGAAGAACTTCGCACCCTACCTGTTACTTTAACTGCTCCACGTCCTAGTAAGTATCAGGTCAAACCGCAAGAAAAACCATCTACGATACAAAAGAAAAACTTTAGTGGTTGGTTAGGCACTCCTCTTAATAATTTGTAATTTTTAATTTGTAATTCGTAATTAAATTAATAATTGCGAATTACGAATTAGGAACTATCAATTAAGATTGAGGCAATAACAAACAAAGTATCGGAGGGGAATATGATGCAAAAGTACATATGCACTGTTTGCGGTTATGAATATAATCCAGAAGAAGGAGATCCAGACGATAATGTAGAACCGGGAACACCATTTGAAAATATACCAGAAGATTGGGTCTGTCCGGTTTGTGGTGCAGATAAATCTCAATTTGAAGCCGAAGAATAAGAATTAGTTATCACTATATAACAAGCGTTAAGATATAGAAACCCGGTTTCTTTGAGAAACTGGGTTTCTCAAGACAAATATCTTATATAAAAATCTTATGAGATTTTGGCAAAATACGTAAGTAAGTCGGCACAATACAAGGTTAAGTCAATCGGTTAATTGTAGTAACCAACAATATATCAAATTATGCTAATTTTAATAACTTGCAAATCGAAAATTGATATTTGTAAAGGACATTAGTGCGTTGCACTTCGTTAACACACCTGCAAGAGTAGCGAATGCTGTACTCACCGCAAGCGAAGCGATCGCTTGGAGTCTCGGTAAAATTTAGGTGAGATGGTATCTGGTGAAATGGGTTAGTAAAATTCTCTGGCAATCAAGTATAGCCACGTTGTAATTTATATCGTCCGTATTTTCAGATGCGTTTGAGCAGTGGTGAACAAATATAAAAAAATCCCACCCGTGCAAGACGGTGGGAGTAAACTACTTTCTTGGAAGATCTGATCGTTGACTGACAAAAGTGGCAGTTAAGCGATTTAATAAAATGCAACGATTGCTGCGAAAAGCAAGGAAAAGAAAAGATTTTCTACTCTGCCTGCCCCTTTTTATCATAAATTTCCTGAGACGGAAAGCAAGGCTTTGACTGAGGCGATCTCAATATTGCATCCTAGACAAGTTCAATGTCGAGACTAGGAACAAAGCTAGTACCACCAGAGGTTTCAACGGTTGCAAATTGAGTTCCTAAGAAGGATAGGGCTTTTGTGGTAGTGTTGTAACTAAAGTCGGAAACGCTAGTAGCACCAAACCCTAGTTTGGAAATGGAGATTTTATCACCTTCAGTCCAGTTAAAGTCTTTGATAGCATCAATACCATCAAACTTATACTCAAAGACAAATTTATCTGCCCCGGAACCTCCCCAGAGGGTGTCCTTGCCATAACCACCTACGAGAACGTCGTTTCCTAGTTCCCCATGAAGGTAGTCATCGCCATAGCCACCATCAAGGTAGTCATTGCCGTCATAACCATAGAGTGAGTCATTACCAAATTCTCCAAAGAGAATGTCATTGCCCTTCCAACCATCAACATAATCGTTCCCAGAGCCTGCGTAAACAACATCGTCTCCGTTATAAACATAAATGGAGTCAGCGTTGGAAGTTCCAAAGCGTACATCATTGTTTTCGGTACCGTAAATAGCAGCCATGTTCATTTCTCCTAAAAAAATGTGATGTCGATCTGTACTAGGTAAGTTCGGGTTCCTTCAGAAGTTTGCTTCCGATTTGAACCCTCGTTTACTTAACGGAGGCAGTTAAAAGGTTTATGCATCTGTCAAAAAGTTTTTACATTTGTTAACAATAGTGGTTATTGGTTAGTAGTTAGTGGTTGGTAGGGGCGCGGCGGCCTTGCGCCCCTACATGGTTAGCAAGGTGCAAGATCCCCGACTTCTTTAAAGAAGTCGGGGATCTGCCTGCTGTACCTGTACATAACAAATAGTTCAAAAATACTAGTTTATGCGAGTTGTTTATAAAAGGAATTGTTAAAAACAAAAATCGATAAAGTTTCTGGGATATCTTTAAATAGATAAGAATTTGCCTAATTAAAGTAACGATGAAGCTTGCAGGACGAGTTAGTCAGGTAACGCCTTCCATAACCTTAGCCATCGCAGCAAAAGCCAAGGCGATGAAGGCAGACGGTATAGATGTTTGTAGTTTTAGCGCCGGAGAACCAGATTATGACAGTCCGGCGCACGTCAAAGCTGCTGCACAAAAAGCCCTGGATGATGGTAAGACTAAGTATGGACCAGCTGCTGGAGAACCAAAGTTAAGGGAAGCTATTGCTCGCAAGCTTAAAACTGATAACGGTTTGGATTACAAAGCAGAAAATGTCATCGTCACCAATGGCGGTAAACATTCTCTGTTTAACTTGATGCTTGCCTTGATTGAATCAGGTGATGAGGTGATTATCCCAGCACCTTATTGGTTGAGCTATCCGGAAATGGTAACGCTTGTAGGTGGAATTTCAGTAATTGTCTCTACCGATGCTTCTACTGGTTATAAAGTTACTCCCGAACAGTTACGTAAAACGATTACCGCCAAAACGAAGTTATTAATTCTCAATTCGCCTTCCAATCCGACTGGGATGGTTTATACGCCAGATGAAATCAAAGCAATAGCCGAGATTGTCGTTGAGAAAGATATCCTTGTCGTTTCTGACGAGATTTACGAAAAGATTCTTTATGACGGTGCAAAACACGTCTGTATTGGTTCTTTGGGAGAAGAAATTTTTGCTCGAACCATTATTAGTAATGGTTTTGCTAAAGCTTACTCCATGACAGGATGGCGGATAGGATACTTGGCAGGACCTCTTGATTTGATTAAAGCAACGATTACCATTCAAAGCCACAGTACATCTAATGTATGTACTTTTGCTCAATACGGTGCGATCGCAGCTTTGGAAGGTTCCCAAGACTGTGTCGAAGAAATGCGCCAAGCTTTCGCACAACGGCGACAGGTGATGTTAGAAAGACTTAACGCTATTCCCGAACTCACTTGTGCCAAACCTGACGGAGCTTTCTACCTATTTCCCGATATTAGCAAAACAGGCCTAAAATCTCTGGAGTTTTGTAACGCCTTGCTAGAAAAAGAGCAAGTCGCAGTTATTCCAGGAATAGCCTTTGGTGCTGATGATAACATTCGCCTTTCCTATGCTACGGATATGGCAACTATCGAAAAGGGAATGGACAGATTGGAAAGGTTTTTGAAAGGAGTTATTGGTTAGTAGTTAGTGGTCACTGGTCACTGGTCACTGGTTAATCAATCCCATTTCTTTCAAACCTTGGCGCAGTCGTTTTGCTTCTTCGGGGTTGTGTTGTTCGTGAAGTGCGATCGCAGATCTAAAAGCAGTTAAACTATCTTCTACATAGCCAAGTTTTAGTAGCACAACTCCCAAGTTTTGGTAAGCTTCGGCATATTTGGGATTTAATTGAATGGCTGTTTGATAAGCTGCGATCGCGTCTTTGAACAAATTCATCGCTTTCAATGTCATGCCAAGATTGTAATATCCTATTGTAAAACTGGGCTCGATTTTTAAAGCTGTTTCATAAGCTATTTTTGCACCATTTAAATCTCCAGATGCTTTGAGCAAAGCACCAAGATTGTTATATGCTCCTAATTTTAGAATGGGATAAATAGGTAGTTTAATAGCAGCTTGATAGTGAGCAATTGCCTGTCTAATATTTTGCAGCCGACTGTAGGCAATACCTAAATGATAATAAAGTTCGTACAAAATATCGTAGTTATCCTCAGCAGAAGCAACCCCTCGCGCTAGTAACTCTACTCCTTGTATGACTTTGCCTTGTTCGACATAAACTGCGCCCAGTTTGCTACAAACATAGGGATCGTGAGGATGAGCGGCAAAAAACTCTTCCATTGCTGCTTGTGCCTTAGCAAATTTATTTTGTCGGGCTATGGTATCTTTTTGATATCCTGTATGTAAAATTGCAACTCCTTCCAAGTAACCTATTTGCCAATGTGGTTCCTTGTTGAGAAGTGTAGATACACTATCATCTACCAAAGCATGGTAAGGGCGAGAAAAGGAGATTTCAGGATGCTTGCGAAATAGTCGAGAAACCAAGGAATAAGGAGATTGTTCTGCACCAATCTCGTGGCGCACCAGGTTGATCAGCAGGTATTCTTCCCTTTGTATGGCTTCTTTTAACTGCGGTACTATTTTCTGGGTGAGAGTTTCATCTGCATCCAGTACAAGAACCCAATCACCTGTAACATATTTTAAAGCTTCATTGCGAGCAGCACTAAAGTTATTGCACCATTCAAAGTGGTGTACTTCAGCACCGAATTTTTTAGCGATTTGTGGTGTGCTATCTGTTGAACCTGTATCTAACACAACAATCTCATCAACAAGGTTCTTAACGCTACTCAGACATTTAGGAAGCGTTGTTTGTTCGTTTTTGACAATCATGCACAGACTGAGTTTCATAATCTGCCGTCATCCAGACTTTCTGAGGGTAGGGAAAGAGCGATAAGCTGGGTACAGCTTGCGCTTCGCGAACGCTCTCACAATACTAATGCTAGATTTATATCACTATCTGCAATGTAGCCAATTATCTTCTTTTAACAAGTGGGTGCAAAAAGGGACTGGGGACTGGGGGGCTGGGGATTGGGGAATACGCTCAATCATCCTGATAACATAAAAAATAGTTTACTGACATTTATAAAATATGACGACTATTACCTTGCAGTTATCGCCTGAATTAGAGCAAAAAATCAGAGAAAGCATTGCACGTCGAGACACCCAAAGTCTTCGACTACTATTAGCTGATGCATTTGCACCAACAGTAGAAGCATTGCTGGAAAAAACACCTACTCAATTCAATCATCAGGAATTAACAGATGAAAATGAGCTGGAAGCAAGTGTAGATAAGTTATTAGATGAGTTTGCATTATCCATTTGCTCAAATCTACCGACACTGTCAGATTATGCAGTGAGTCGTGAAGGTATTTATGAGGATCGTCCCTAATTGTGATGATATATCTTGTGGACACGAACTTCTTACTACGTTTTGTGGATCGCAGCAGTCCACTAAACACCATCGTAAGAAATGTTAGGAAAAAACTTAGAGCGAATGGAGAACAACTAAAAATTACGCCGCAAAATTGTAAGAATTTTGGATCTAAGTCAGATAATCTGTATTTTCAGCTACAAAATTAAATGCGCTTACCCTGTCGATACCCCAATCAGTACTGGTGTGAGTCGATGAGAAAAGTTCATTTTCTAGATGCAATAAGGTGTATATGGCGATCGCACATGAGTAAGACAAAAATAGTTTAAAACAAATTATATAAAGACAATTAATCAAGGTTAAATTACTTAATTAAATGTAAGCTCTCTTCAATCAATAATTCCTGTTCTACTCGCTTTTGCGGTTACCGGATTAGCTCAAGATAGAATCACAGAATAGGCAATTTTTGACTTGTTTTTCCTAGAGGAGATAATTGCCACAGCCTGATAAAATGAAAAAACAGTTCGTCTCCAATGTTAAGGTATGAATGGTGGGAGCAAAAATACGCACACCTATAGAATAACTTTAGTTTTTCAATGTAGCAGTTTGAGGTGAATGCCAGATGAACATTAATTCCGACGTGATTACTGAAGTAACCCGTCGTTTAGTAGCTGAACTCCATCCTGAAGAAATTATTCTTTTTGGCTCTTATGCTTGGGGAACACCGAATAAATACAGCGATCTAGATATATGCGTCATTGTAGATGATGGTATTCCAGAGTTCGATCGCATTGACTGGGGAGTACGAGCATTGAACGCTTTGGAGGATTTAATGGTTGACGTGGATGTTGTGGTAAAAACCCGTTCTGATGTGGAAACATTTAAAACAGTCCCTGCTTCCCTCACTAGAAAAATTGTAGAAGAAGGAAAATTGCTTTATGGACAAGGCAAAGCGCATCTTGGTACAGTTTTGGTTGAAAAAAGCCCAACGTGATTTAGCTGCTGCACAAAAGTTATCCTCAGATCTACCAGACATAGCTATTTATCATTGCCAGCAAGCAGCAGAAAAAGCTCTTAAAGGTTTTCTTATTCTCCACGATACTGACCCAGGAAATACTCATAATATTAACATCTTGGTAAAACTAGCTTCGGCATTTCAACCAGAATTCACAACTGTATTAAAAGAAGCAGGATATTTAAGCCAGTACAACCAGACATATCGATATCCAATAGAAGCAACAGAAGACTTCAATCCTAGCCCAGGAGAACTTAAGAAAGCATTTCGACTTGCATCAGAAGTGTACAAAAATGTCATGAATTCAATGCCAGATGAAATAGTCAGCGATCGCTAATTTCGTTTCGCACCAAAGCATTCCCAGGTGGAACCAGGGAACGAGGGTGAGGGCGAGGAACGAAGGAGCGAACAGTATCTATCGGCACAGCCCAACTGAGGCGTATAATCTTTTGGTGCAAAGCACAGGATCGGCATCTGTACCATCAGCAAACACAGAAGGCACATCCCAAAGTGGATAGGCGTGCATTCCATTCACACCGACAACCTTACCCTGGCGATCGAGCAGTGGTCCTCCGCTCATCCCTTTCTGGATATCATTGGTATACCCAAGCTGATATCCTCCTTCTAAAGCTTATGGATCATTTATTTCTTGGAAATCCCTTAATTACTTGCACCTACTTATTGTGTTCTTGCATCACAGCCTTAGATTGTGAGTATGGTAAAGGTGACGGGGAGTGTGTAAAATTGTTTGATATGGGCGATCGCCTGAAAAATAAAAGTTTATATGTTCCGGTTGTTCTCGATCGCGCATCTACTATTCTTAATTAAACATTAACTCAAAAACGTCAGATGAATATTTAATTAATAAAGATTCCTATGAAAGATTCTTTTGTAAAGGACAAAAAAATTGTTTCTAGAGACAAACTTAAAAAATATTTACAATCTATCTACCAATGGTTTACAGGTACACCAGAAAGATCTCTTTCAGAAGCGTACCAGGCTGCTCAAACCATAAGAAATATTGAGATAGAATACTTTGCAGGCAGGAAAATATCTCCCGAATCAGCCACTTATTCTGAAAGTGCCATATCTTATTGGCAAGTACAATTAGAAAGGAACCTGATTATTATCAAATTAAGATTAACGGAATTTAAGATAGGCAATTCGTTATTCAACACTTCTAACAGCACCTTTTTAGAAAAGCTACAGTTCATTGATGAAATTTTAGATAAATATAATTATAAGCAAGAAAAGCCGGAGCAAGTCAGTGATGAGAGTATAGTATTAAAACCACAAAATTCACAAATTAATAATGTCATTGAAAATCCAATAAATTCATCTCACGACATTGAAATAAGAGATGAATCGGCTTTTAATAAATCTGGTTTATTGCCTAGAACTATTGGTAGAACCTTCAGTAGAATTCAAGCAGATTTTTCCTCAGAAGCCGAAGAAACATTTGTGAGAAATTTTCGATTTTCTCAAAATAGAACAAGAATGGCGGTTAGATTTTTCCTCCTGTTAATCATTATACCAATGTTAACTCAGCATTTTTCTAAACCTTTGATAGAACCTATTGTTGCAAGAGTGAGAGGTGAAAACCCAAATCAAATTTTTCTTCACCATGAACTGGAAGAAGAAGCTTTTAAAGAATTAAAAACTTTTGAAAAAAAGCTTCAATTTCAACACTTTATCTCTCAAGCACCGCCAATTTCTCCAGAATCAATAGAGCACCAAGTGAAAGAGAAGGCTCGCGAACTACTTAAGGAATTCCAAGCAAAAAGCAACAGTGCTATTAGCAATGTTTTTGCTGATTTATTATCACTCATAGCTTTTGCTTTAGTTATTGTTACAAGTCAGAAAGAAATTCTTGTAGTAAAAGCTTTTTTAGATAATATTATTTATGGTTTAAGTGACAGCGCTAAAGCTTTTTTAATTATCTTATTCACAGATACATTTGTAGGTTTTCACTCACCTCATGGATGGGAGGTTATTCTAGATGGCTTGGCAGAACATATAGGGCTTCCAGCCAATCAGAGCTTGATATCTTTATTTATTGCCACTTTTCCCGTAATTTTAGATACTATATTTAAGTACTGGATATTCCGCTATCTCAGTCGGTTGTCACCTTCTGCACTAGCCACATATAAAGATATGAACGAGTAAAAGAGTTTTATTAGCGCCTCACTTGAAATCCTTGCAGCCCTTCTGGTTGCTCGTATTCTATATGCACATCTTTCACCATAGCAGCAGGTGGACCTTCATAACACCAACGAATTATCTCATCTACAACCTCCTGACTCCCTTCAAAAACTGCTTCTACACGCCCATCGGGGAGATTCCGCACCCAACCTGTTAATCTGAGTTGGGTAGCAGTTTCCACAGTGGCATAGCGATAGCCAACCCCTTGAACTCTTCCAGAAATGAATACATGGGCGCGAACTTGCTTTGACTGCGGTGTGGTATTCTGCATTAACTGGTCAAGTTATAATAATTTCCAGCCTACTTTGTTTATTATGCAGTAATTTTCAATTGTTTAAGCACCTATGTCTAATTTACCAGCCCTTACGACAGAAACTATTTGGGCTATTCTCAACGAAGAAATTGATGACGCCACAGTCAATCAGTTAGTTTGGCACTCCTTAGGCTATCGCTATGACTCGTCAACCGAACAGTGGGACAACACACAAGTTACACCCGAATGGCGCTCTGAGTATCCTGAACCACCGAATTTTATTGAAAGTCGTCCTGCAACAGTCAAGCTGACTCGTTCCATTCCGCCAGAGAACAAACAACTCTTGAAGGAAAAACTGGGCTTTAAAGGTTACAAAATCGGAGAGTTTGGACCTCGACAAACTCGCAGAGCAACAGCTGCAAACTGGTTATTAGGGATTTCCAAATAAAAAATATCCCAAAATTTCTTGTGGTGCGGGCGTCCTCGCCCGCCACTAATAGAAGACGGGCGGGGACGCCCGTCCCACAATATGGGATAAGTCCCACAATATGGGATAATTTGTTTCCTGGAAATCCCTTACGTGGCGAATTCTATTCGCCCAGATCTTGTCTTAGCTGCGTATTTTCCATTGAATTATGTCTTTCTACCTAATAAATATCTTGCTTTTCAATCCTTAAGATAGAGGTATAAAGTTCTTAATTATTTCTAAGGGACTATTGGCGAATTCATTTCATAACCAGACAATATTAATAGTCTAAACATTCTAATAAACACAGATTCTACATTGTTAATGACTAAATAATCGTTTACGTCATTAATTATTTAGTCATTAGCAATGTTGTTAGTAATGTTTCCTTTTACCTGTAAAGTTCATTATCACATCAATTTCACAACTTAATTATGGCAAAACCAATAGAATTCAACTTATTTGCACCTTATAATGAAGGCGCTGCTGTCATTGGTTCTTTTTCTAACTGGGAACCGATCCCAATGCAAAAAGGTGATGATGGTTATTTTCGCACAACTGTTGAATTAGAGGACGGTACTTATCAATATAAATTTCGCGTTAAATCTAAATCTTGGTTTTTTGAACCCGACCAATCGGTAGATGTGACCGATCCTTACGCCACTAACATTGATGAATTGGGCGGACATGACAATGGCCTTATACAAATCAAAGATGGCGAACGTATTGTTGACACTTATGTTTGGCAACATGACGATCGCCCTTTGCCTGCAGACCATGAATTGGTGATTTATGAGTTACACGTTACTGACTTTTCTGGTGGTGAAGATGACCCTTATGCACGTGGCAAATACAAGCACGTTGTTGAAAAGTTAGATTATCTGTGCGAACTGGGAATTAACGCCATTGAGTTAATGCCAGTTAAAGAATACCCTGGTAGTTATAGTTGGGGTTATAATCCTCGTTTCTTTTTTGCCACAGAGTCAAGTTATGGTTCAACAGCAGAGTTGAAAAATCTTATTGATGAGTGCCATGCTAGAGGCATTCGTGTCATTATGGATGGTATTTATAACCATTCAGAAGCATCTTGTCCTCTCACACAAATCGACCACGATTATTGGTATCATCATGCTCCCCGCGATCCTGATAATAACTGGGGACCTGAATTTAATTACGAACAATATGATGAAAATTTAGAGACTTATCCTGCTCGAAAATTTATTGGGGATACGGTTCGTTTTTGGATTAGTGAATATCATCTTGACGGTATTCGTTATGATGCGGCACGGCAAATTGCTAACTATGATTTCATGCACTGGATTGTGCAGGAAACTAAAAAAACTGCTAGCATGAAGCCTTTTTATAATATTGCCGAACACATTCCTGAAACTCCTAGCATCACCAATGTAGACGGACCAATGGATGGTTGCTGGCATGATAGTTTCCTCCATACTGTTGTTGCACACCTTTGCGGTGATACCTTTGATTTAGAGCAACTCAAAGATGTCATTGACTGCAAGCGCCAAGGTTTCATGGGAAGTACAAATGTTGTGAATTACTTGGCAAACCACGATCACAATCGCCTGATAGTAGAACTAGGAAACCGCAAAGTTTTTGATGAAGATGCTTTTAAACGATTGAAGTTGGGTGCAGTTCTCCTTATGACGGCTGTAGGTGTACCCATGCTTTGGATGGGTCAAGAATTTGCAGAGTACAAGCCGAAAACACAAGAGTCATCCAAAATTGATTGGAAATTACTGGGCAATGATTTGAATCGTGGCTTATTTGAATATTACAAAGGTTTGATTAACCTGCGGAAACACAATCATGCTCTTTACACGGAAAATATTGACTTCATTCACGAAAATCCAGAGGCAAAAGTTTTAGCATACAGCCGATGGAATGATGAAGGCTCTCGTGTTGTCGTCGTCGCCAATTTCTCAGAAAACTTCTTAGGTGGGTATCATGTGCCTAACTTCCCTAGTAGTGGTACATGGCACGAATGGACTAGCAACTACGATATTGAAGCTGGTGATGATGGGATCATGACTGACTTAGGACCTTATGAAGCCAAAGTGTTTGTTTGGCAGTAAGTAAACTCCTCACCCAATACTTGTCGGTTAAGGATAGTTGAGGTGCCAGAACCCCGGTATCTTTAAGATACCGGGGTTCTCGTTTTCTCTTAACCGAGCAGTATTGACTCCTCACCTTGTTGTCAGCCAAGATCTGAGAACGAAAGATAGACCACATGAAGTGGGGTGGGCGTCCTCGTCCGCTTTCCCATCCAGAACGGGCGTGGATGCCTGTACCACAACTCTCCGAGCCAGAACGGGCGTGGATGCCTGTACCACAACTCTCCGAGCCAGAACGGGCGGGGACGCCCGTACCACAACTCTCCGAGCCAGAACGGGCGGGGACGCCCGTACCACAAGAAAATTCTGTGGTTTATTTACTTGAAAACTGGTGTATTTTATAGAGCATATATCTGTGGAATATCTAGATATCTCATCCCTTACTCTGCCTTATTGGTATTTTAATAATAAATTCAGTTCCCTGGCCTAGCATGGAATTACAAGTTAAACTACCCTTATGTTTTTCTACTACAATTTGGTAGCTAATTGATAACCCCAAACCTGTACCACTTCCTATTCGCTTAGTTGTAAAAAATGGATCGAATATTTTTTGCATAACTTCCTGAGTCATTCCAGAACCGTTGTCAGCAATCAGAATCTTTACGGTATGGTTTTCTGCAATAAATGTACGAATACAAATTTTAGGGATTAGGGATTTAGGATTGGCAATTGGGGTATTTATCTTTCTGTTCTCTAGTTCCGATTTCCCAGTCGCTATTTCCAACGCATCAATCGCATTTCCCAGTATATTCATAAAGACTTGGTTAAGTTGATTAACATAACATTCAACTTTGGGTAGGTTTCCGTATTCTTTTATAACTTGAATTTCAGGTCTTTCTACCTTGGCTTTAAATTTGTGATGTAAAATCATTAAAGTACTGTTGATTCCCTCATGAATATCAACTGGTTTCATTTCTGCTTCGTCTAAACGAGAAAAGTTACGCAGCCCTAACACAATATTTTGAATACGTGTAGTTCCTGTTTTCATTGAATTCATAATTTTGGGCAAGTCTTCTTTTAGAAAATCTAAGTCTATTTCCTGATATTTATGTTGTAGTAGCTCGGAAGAATTAGGGTATTCTAGTTGAGAAATTTCTATGAATTCTAATAATTGATTTATATAATTATTAGCATGAATAATATTGCCATGAATAAAATTGACAGGGTTATTGATTTCATGAGCAATTCCTGCCACCATTTGTCCTAAACTCGACATTTTTTCACTTTGAACTAATTGAGTTTGAGTATGTTTTAACTTCTTTATTGCTTGTTGCAATTGTTGATTTCTTCTGTGAAGTGCTTGTGTTCTCTCAGCCACTTTTTCTTCTAAGCTATGATTGTACTGCTCTAAGCGCTCGCTTGCTTGTGCTAAATTTTGATAGAGAATAGCATTTTCTAAGGAGATTGCGGCTTGAGTCGTAATCAGTTTGAGTAGTTCTAAACGATTTTGAGAAAACGCTGCAATTATCAGATTATTTTCCAAATAAAGAATACCAAGCAACTTTCCTTGATTAATAATAGGTATACACAAAAGACTCTTGGGATTTTGATCTATAATATAACTATCGGATGCTAATATTATGTGTTCATTAATATCATCAATAACTAACATTTCTTGTGTGCGTTTTACATAGTTAATCAAAGTTATCGGAACATATTGGCTAGATGTTAACGGGATTGATGGGAAATTTGTATGAGGGGGTACAGAAGCTGAGTTGGAAGTGACAGCTAAGGATAAATTTTCTCCTTCATTCAAAATCAAAGCACATTTAGAAGCTCCAGCATTTTCCATAACTACCTGCATTAAAGTAGATAGCAATTGTTCCAGTTCAATTTCCTTGGAAAGTGCAATAGAGGCTTTGATAACCGCTGTCAAATCTAGAGAGTCAGAAATACTTGTATCCGATCCAGAGAAAGTTCGATTAGTGCTACTAGTAGATACAGGTATAATACTATTAGAGGCATTTTTACTGAGTTCTAGCTGAATTTTTTTTTCTTGAAGAATAGGGGTAAATAACTGAGGATAGCGTTTTGTCAAATTGTCAGCTTTAGCTTTAGCACCCCAGCGAACATAGCCAAAGTAAGCATCTGTTAGGTAAACTTGGGCAATTTTTAATTTGTTCCATTCTAAATAAAATCTAGCAGCTAGTTCGTTAGCAAGAGCTTCTTCATTGATATACTGGTTTTGTTGAGCATATGCAATAGCATCTTCGTAAGAGTCCACAGCCTCGGCATATTCATGTTGAATCCGATGTTGCTCTGCTTTAACCAAGTAAAATTTATGCAAAAAATTCATGGGAGCATGATAAGCCCATTTCTGCATTTTTTCTTGATTAGCTATCACCATTATCCAAATTTGTTCTTGTTCTGATGGTTGAACGCTAGGATACCTTGCTAAAAGAGATAGCGAGTCATAGAAATTAAAAATCGGAAGAATTATCATCCCCAGTCCAGCATATAAATACTCTTCTGCTTTGGCTGCATATTCAATACTACGAGAGTAATCACCAAATAAATAGCAAAGTTGAAGTTTACATAAATATAAAAACAAAAGTGCAACTCCATCATTCGTCTCTAAATGGATTGGCAGCATTTTTTCTTCATCATAAGCCTCACCAATTAAACAATCAGGTTTCTCAGAAACTTGACAAAGATTGAGAACGGTTTGTCGATAAATTTCATTCCAGTAAAAGACTCTATGCTGTTTTATTTTTTGCAGAGTACTGCTGTATATTGCTATTTCTCCTTCTAGTTCTGTTAGCTCTTGACCCGTGAAATATGCAGTATAAGAATAACCATAAAGAGCATAAGCCGCAAATTCTAAATCCCCCGTCTCTAAAGCTATAGAATAAGTATTTAGCAGAGGTTTTAGTGTTTCCCTAATATGCTCTTTCCAAGGTCTAATTAAATGATGAAATACTTCTAAAACTTTTGCAGTTACAGAGCTAGTTTGTTCTCTAGTCAACAAAATTTTGCCTAGTTTGCCAAATTGATATCCAGACTCAATATCTTCTACGACTCCACAAAGCGTTAATCCATAGGTGATATAAGCAAAAGCGGATGAAGGAGCATTTCCGTATTTAATAGATAAATTAACTTGTTTAAGAATCATCAACAGAAATAACTGAGGAGAAACTGGATACACTAGAGCTGTAATACTAGAGAGAATACGCATTACTGCTAAAGGCAAAAGTTCTTTCATTTCTGGCAAATGAATTAAGGTTTCAATACTGAAATTTGCCAGATTTGAAGTTGTTATCTCTAGTTCATTTTGAATATCAGTCTGCTTGGGATTTTCTGGAAATTCCGTTCCTAACAATTTTAGAAATGATAGCGCAATGCTAATTGCTTCTATAAGTTTATTCTGCGAACCACGAGCTTGAATTATAACTTCATAAACTTTGATTTTATCTAATAGCGTTTTTGCTTTTTCCAACACAATATCTGCTATTTTTTGCATATGTTCAAAATCACCATCTAAGTATGCCGCCTCTGCTGCTTTTTCATATAAAGTGAGGCTAAGATTATAGTCTGACTCCCAACAATCAACAGTCAGTAACTGTATACCAGTATTAAAATACTTCAATGCTGCTGCATAAGCAGTTGATGCTAAAGCTTTTCTTCCAGCAATCAAATTCATATTTATCAATTCATGACGAGCGGTTGGATCGCTAATTAATTCTGCTGCTGTATTCAGTTGATTGACTAATTCAAAAATTTTTTCTTTTCGTTCTTCAACTGATATAGTACTCAACAGCAATTGTCCAATTTGTAAATGAATTATCTTTTTTTGGCTTTCGGATATTAAAGAATAAGCAGCTTGCTGTACGCGATCGTGTATAAATTTGTATTTAGGTGAGGTATATTTTTCACTGTCTTGTATAATAAGCCCTTCAAGTAAGGCTGTCCATAAGTCATTTGCCGTATCTACCTCGGATTTTTGATGTACGATCGCAAGCGTCTTTAAATCAAATTGGTTTCCTATACATGCAGCCAATTTTAAGACAGCTTGAGTTTCTCTTGCCAACTTTTCAATTTGAAGCGCCATAAATTCTAAAACGTTCTCTGTGAAAGTTAGCGCCTTCACTTTGGTAATTTCATATTGCCAAAATCTAGCCTCAAAATTAAATGTAATAGCTCCTTCTATTTGTAGTTTTTTGAGAAATTGATAACAAAAGAATGGATTACCTTGAGTTTTAGCAAATACTATTTCTGTAAGAGTTAGGGAAACTGATTTTTCATAATGAAGAGTATCAGCTATCAAAGAATTTAAGTCAAATAAACTTAAAGATTGAAGCTTAATATAACTAATAGTTGCTTGTGTCTTTTCAATAGCTTTAATTGTGAAGAACAGTGGATGTGTTTGTGAAACTTCATTATCGCGGCAAGCGCCAATTAATAATAAATTTTTTTGAAGCTGATGAGAATTTTCTATATCTTCTGGCACTGAAGATTCATTTTCATGTCTTTTTATTACAGAGGGATATGTTCTAACTGTTGTACTTGGACTCATTAATAATTCAAGAAGTTTTAACGAAGCTGCATCTGCCCATTGTAAATCGTCCAGAAAAAGAACCAGAGGATGCTCTTTAGTACCGAATACTTTAATAAATCTTTGAAACAATAAATTAAAACGATTTTGTGCAGCGATACTAGATAGTTCAGCGACTGGTGGTTGAGGACCAATAATCAATTCTAAGTTCGGAATAACATCAATAACGATCTGAGCCTGCATACCCAATGCTGCTAAAATGGCTGTTTTCCAGTGTTGAAGAACACGATCGGGTTCACTCAGGAGTTGTCTTATTAAGTCTTCAAAAGCCTGCACCAGACCCGATAAGGGAATATCGCGTTGGAACTGGTCAAATTTTCCTTTAATAAAATAACCTCGTTGTCGCAAAATGGGTTTGTGAACTTCGTTGACAACAGCAGTTTTGCCGATACCAGAAGCACCAGTAACCAACACCATTTCTGTCGTTCCACTTGTGACTCGCTCGAAGGCAGCAAGTAGAGTCTCTACTTCCTGTTGGCGACCATAGAGTTTTTCAGGAATAATAAAACGGTCTGAAATATCACGTTGTCCTAACTGGAAAGGTGTGATATTTCCAGTCTTTTGCCATTGTTGCAAACACATTTCTAAATCAGACTTTAATCCGAAACAACTTTGATAGCGATCTTCACTATTTTTTGCCATCAGTTTGCCGATCAGATCGGACAGACACTTTGGAATGTGGCAATTAATGTCGCTTGCATTTGGCGGTTGCTTGGCAATATGAGAATAGACTAACTCTATAGGATCTTTAGTGGTGAAGGGTAACTGCCCGGTAAGGAGTTCAAAAAATGTGACTCCAAGAGAATAAAAATCGCTACGGTAATCGATCCCTCGGTTCATCCTTCCGGTTTGTTCGGGGGAAATATAAGCTAATGTGCCTTCTAAAAAATTGGGATTGGTAAGGGACTGAATTTCTTTTGGGAGTAGGGACGCAATACTAAAATCTATTAACTTGACCTCAAAGGTGGTGGGATTAATTAGGATGTTTGCAGGTTTAATGTCTTTATGAATCACGTGGTGCCGATGCAACTCGTGGAGAGTAGAAGCTATTTGAACAGCAATATGGAAAAACTCTTCTAGAGGTATTGTATTTGAGACTTTGACATGATTTAAATAGTCTTTTAAAGAAACACCACCGAAATCTTCCATTACCAAAGCATAGCTGTTATTACAATGTTCCAAACTATAGGTTTGGATAATACCTGAAATATGAAGATTAGTTGCGATCGCATACTGGTTGCGAAACTGAGCAATTTGAGCAAAACTTGGATATTTGCTTTGTATTAGTTTAATAACGACTGGTTCTTGGTCATTTTCTCTAATACCCCGGCAAACTAGAGTTTTGCTGCCTGCATAAATTTTTTCCAAGATGCGATAGCCAGGAATAGTAAAAATTTTGTTTAGATGTACAGACATTTGAGCCAAAACTTCCAAAACTAATATCACCTAGTGTTCCCAAAAATCCCAGCAATCTCACAAATCAGGAGCTAAATTCATAATATTAGCCTCATCAACTGTAAAAACTTTAATAAAAAACGGTGAATACACGGTTGCTTAAACCGTGTGTTCACCGTTGTCAAACTCATGCTAGCCAAGCGTTCACTAAAATTAGATTTTAGAAATCAGTAAATTTATCAATATTGATAGCCAACAAAAATTTTCTAACTCAGTAGAGTTAATATTTTCTTTAAGTTAATCAAGAATATTATTCCGTAAATTTTCTATTGTTATTTTTAACAGCAAAAACCATCATGGTTAGAGGATGTTTGTAAAGTCATAATTTATACTAGTCCTAGCGATTAGAAATCGCACAGCAGGTGCTACAACGGGGGAAACCCCCGCAACGCACTGCCTCGACTATACAAGCGAAACCCACCTACGTGGGTTTCAAAACCTTAATTTCTCGTTAGTTCGCGCAGGCGGACTTTGTTTGTATAGTAGCTCATTATATGAGACCAAAACTTTTAAAACATCCTCTATGTAACTTTGATTTTATGCTCAAAAAAATATACTAAGGTTGAATAAACTCCTTTCAGTTCATCCTATGGATTTGCCTTGCCATAAAAAGTTACTCAAGTAAAGAACAATTCTCCTAGAATCTTGATTTTTTTATGAACTCTGTACTTCAACTAATTGAAGAAAAAAAGCAAAATTTTTCTCAAAATCCCTTATTTGAATTTATGCGAGATAAAAGCATAAATCCTATGAAAAGGTTGGCTTGGGCACC
Organism: Scytonema hofmannii PCC 7110; assembly: GCF_000346485.2. Taxonomy (NCBI): domain Bacteria; kingdom Bacillati; phylum Cyanobacteriota; class Cyanophyceae; order Nostocales; family Scytonemataceae; genus Scytonema; species Scytonema hofmannii. The sequence goes on along the minus strand of NZ_KQ976354.1, from coordinate 5,473,964 downwards.
CTATGCAGCTCCCTTTATAATGAATTTTGGAGAGTTAAACAAATACGTTTTTCGACAAGAACCAACCACAGATCCAATACAGAAAATAATCAACAAACATACATATGAAGATGACCATCATTGGTTGTGGTTTTTGCAAGACTTACAAAAGTTAGGTTTTGACCAGCAACACGGTTTTGTTGATACCCTCAAATTTCTTTGGGGTGAAGAAACCAAAGCTTCACGATGGTTAACCCATCAACTTTGTCACTATGCTTTACAAGCTGACCCTATCCAAAAGCTGATAGTTGTTGAAGTTACGGAAGCAACAGGAAATGTGATGTTTTCAGTTGCCGCAAAACTTGGTCAAGAGATTAAATCAATGACAGAACACGAATGCTTATATTTTGCTGATTTTCATTTAACTGTAGAAACTGGTCATACTATAGGTTTATCAGGATGCGAGGAATTTATAACAGACATTCAATTGACAGAAGAAACTCGCCAAAAGCTTTTTGGAATTGTTGAAGAAGTCTTTACTGTTTTCACAACCTTTACAAATGAGCTTTTAATGTATGCTAAAAGCTCCGAGAATCAACAATTGTTGAAATCTGCATAAGCTTTATCATTTGTCATTTAGTTTCTCTCACTCCCTCACTCCCTCACTCCCTCATTCCCTCATTCCCTAACTCATTTCTCTTCGTGTCCTTTGCGTCTTTGCGGTTCAATTAAATAGATAATCTTTGGACGGGACAGGAGTAATCCCGAAAACATATATTTGAGGATAAAAAATAATGAATTCAACAACTAACTTTTTTGAATATTTAATTATCGGTGCTGGTCCAGCAGGAATACAGTTAGGATATTTCTTAGAAAAATCCAAACGGAGTTACATAATTTTAGAATCTGGAACCAATGCTGGAACTTTTTTTAAAAACTTTCCACGACATCAAAAATTGATTTCTATTAATAAAGTTTACACAGGGTATAACGATACAGAAATCAATCTGAGATGGGACTGGAATTCTCTATTGAACGATCATCAAGAAATTTCGTTTAAGAATTACAGCAAGGAATACTTTCCAAATACAGAAGACCTTGTCAGATATCTCAATGATTTTACTGCTCGCTTTCACCTTAAAGTTAAGTATGGTTGTCAAGTTGTCAGAATTGCTAAACAGAATGCCTTTGAAGTTACAGATAGTAATAACAATGTTTATTATGCAGAGCGTCTGATTGTGGCAACGGGTTTTCAAAAACCTTACATTCCTTCTATTTCTGGCATTGAATTGGCAGAAAAATACACTGATGTTTCCATAAATCCTGAAGACTTTATCAACCAAAAAGTCTTGATTATTGGTAAAGGTAATTCTGGTTTTGAAACTGCCGATCATCTTATTGGAACTGCTGCATCAATTCACATAGTTAGTAGAACTCCTTTATCTATGGCATGGAAAACCAGGTATGTGGGAAATCTACGGGCTGTTAACAATAATTTTTTGGATACGTACCAACTCAAATCACAAAATGCTGTTTTGGATGCCAGTATTAGTAAAATAGAGTTTCGAGATGGTAAATATTTGGTGTCTTTTTCTTACAGTCATGCTAGCGGAGAAAAAGAAGAGATAATTTACGATCGCGTTATTGTTTGTACTGGATTTCGCTTCGATGATTCTATTTTTGATGAATCATGTAAACCTGACTTAGTTATCAATAACCGTTTTCCCGATCAAACGAGTGAATGGGAATCTACCAACATCAAGGACTTGTATTTTGCCGGAACACTCATGCATATGCGCGATTATCGCAAGAAGCAATCCGGTTTTATTCATGGATTTCGCTATAATGTTCGGGCTTTGAATTCCATCTTACAGCATAAATACCATCAGGAGCAATTACCCCATCAGATTGTTAAAGTGACTCCTAAAACTTTAACAGAAGCAATTCTCAATAGAGTCAATACAAGTTCAGGATTGTGGCAACAAACAGGATTTTTGTGTGACTTAATAGTTTTATCAAATGACGAACAAGTTGCCAAATATTATCAGGAACTCCCTAAAGACTATATACATGAAAACCAATTGACTCATTGCAATCATTGCTACACAATCTCTTTAGAGTTTGGGTCTGAAGTGGATGAGATGTCAGATCCTTTTGCCATCAATCGCGTTCACAAAGATGATTTTGAAAATGCTTCTCTAAGTGCTTTCATTCATCCAGTTGTTCGGTGTTTCTGTTATGGCAAGTTAATTGCAGAACACCACATCATTGAAGATTTGGCAAGCGAATGGTTAGAGGAAGTGCATATTAAACCACTCCTCGCATTCTTAGAGCATCAGCTTTCAAATTCACTGATGCCTGTTGGTAATTGAAACAAACACTTCGCTCTCTATTACTAAAGGAAAGAAAACAAAATGAAAGCGTTACAGGTGTGTGTCATTGGAGCTGGAGTTAGCGGTTTAGTTTCAGCTAAGACTTTTCTTGAAGAAGGTTATCATGTCACAGTTTTTGAGAAACAGACGGGGCTAGGTGGTGTATGGGAAAAGTCAAGGGCTTACCCAGGACTTTCTATCCAGAATCCCCGAGATACATATGCGTTCTCAGACTATCCCATGCCAAGCTCCTATCCAGAATGGCCATCAGGGGAGCAAATATGTGCTTACTTAGAATCTTACGCACAGCACTTTGATGTTCTAGAAAAAATTCGGTTTGGTGCGGAAGTGACTGCAGTCAAAAAGTTTGAGTCTCAAGCTGAAGATCGCCCAATGTGGATTGTTAACGTCAATTTTCAAGACGATGCTCGAGGTGGTGTCAAACAAGAGCAGTTCGAGTTCGACTTTGTCGTGGTGTGCAATGGGACTCTTAGTATCCCCAATACACCCAATTTCCCAGGAATGAAAGAGTTCATAGCATCTGGAGGGAAAATATTACACTCGACTCAATTTTACGATCGCTCTCAAATTGAGGGCAAACGCGTTGTTGTTGTAGGTTTTGGTAAATCAGCTACTGATATAGCTACAGTTACTGCTACCGAAGCAAAAGAGTGTACGCTTGTTTTCCGTCAAGTATTGTGGAAAATTCCTAAGTTTTTCCTGGGTCTGATCAATGTCAAATATGTTCTCTTAACACGGTTTGCAGAATCTTGGATGCCTTACCGCACGCTTCAAGGGTGGGAGAAAATTCTGCACACTATTGGAAAACCTCTTGTGTGGGCTTTCTGGCGAGCTAACGAGACGCTGTTACGCTTGCAGTTTTCTCTTGATGCTTGTAGGATGCTTCCCGATCAACCTATCAACAAACTCATAGGCTGTAGCATTGGTTTAGCCCCTCAAGGCTTTTTCGAACTCGTGCGCTCGGGTAAAATTCATCCGAAAAAAACAGGAATCAAAGAGTTTTCTAGTACTGGGTTGAAGCTGGAAAACGGAGAGGATTTGGATGCAGATGTTGTTATATTTGGAACAGGATTTCGTCAAGATATCCCCTTTTTGGAAAAGAAATATCTTCGGCAAATTATAGACGAAAAAAGTATAATTCATCTATACCGCCATCTGATTCATCCTCTAGTTCCACAGATGGGTTTTGTTGGCTATAACTATAGCGGATGTGCTCAATTAACATCAGAAATAGGTGCTCGATGGCTAGTAGAGTATTTTAAAGGAAACTTAACTTTGCCATCTCAGGAGGAAATTCTTGAAGATATAGAAGCAGAGTTGGAATGGAGAAAGAAAGAAAGACCATACGCTATATTGGGTGGAGCATGCATTACTCCATTTACTTTTCATTACATAGATGAACTGATGAAAGACATGGGCCTTAAGAAGAGGAGAAAACCGTGGAATCCGATTGGAGAATTTATGATGCCAGCCGATCCGTCTGCCTACAAAAATCTTCGACAGGAATTGCTAGCTAATAAATCTTGATTGTCTCCAGATCCCCGACTTCTTTGAGAAGTCGGGGATCTAAGTAGAGGCGTCAGAACCCCGGTAACTTCTACGAAACCGGGGTTCTAATTTCTCAAACTAATTACAAAACTGTGCCAACTTCCTTGAGATAAACCCGTGTAAACGGTTCATCCTCTCCCAAAGAATATTCTTCAATCAACCCCTTACGTCTGATGGAAACATTGTCTCGTCTTCTGATCACAACAGTGGAGTCCTCAAAAATATCCCGTGCTAGTATCATCTCAGTTTCCGTAGGGTTATCTAGAACGACTATATTACTGCCGTAATAGAACATTCCTTCCTTCTCTAAAATTTCTCCTTCATACTCAGCAATCAGCAAATCAAGTTTGGGATTGCGTAGCAATGTTAGGAGGTTGACGTTGTAATCCTTATTAAGGATTTTTGCCGCACGATTGACGAAAACTCCGTCACGACAAACAGCACCTACTGTCCAGTCAGGATGTTGTAAAAGAATATGGTCTATTGTTTCTTGAAGGTCATGTACGGAGATGTTGTTAAAGGTAATTATGGGTATTCTGGCATCTGTACCTGACTTATAAAAAGTTTCTAGGATATGTGAAGGGACATCAACGCTTTCTCCTATAGCAGGGTTAAGATGCATCAAAATTCCTGGCGCAGCGTTAATTTCTAGGATGGCAAAGTCCCCTGACTTCCAAGATTCGTTAAGATTTCGAGCAATGACATCGATCCCCAAGCAAATGAGTCGGAAGTGTTGGGCAATGTCTTGCGCCAAAATAATATTGTCAGGGTGAATGTCACGGGTTGCATCAATGCTGACTCCTCCTGATGAGAGGTTAGCAACTTTGCGAAGATAAACTTTACGATCTTTCTCAATGATGCTATCGAGTGACAAGCGCTGCTGTTCGAGGTACTGTTCCATTGCCTCATCAGACTGAATTTTAGCCATTGCTGAGGTTGGAGTGTCCCACCGTCCTGGTTTTCGGTTTTCTTCTCGGATTAATTCTTCAATGGTTGAGTCCCCGTCACCGACTACCCATGCAGGACGACGTTCCGTAACAGCAACAAATCTACCATTGACACATAGCAGTCGATAATCGGCACCTATAATGCTTTTCTCAACGATGATACGGCTTGGCTCGTTTTCTGGAATTGCCTTGAGTGCGCGATCGAAAGCAGATTCTAGTTCGTACTCGTCTCGCACTTCTGCTGTGACTCCAATTCCTTTGTGACCAACGACTGGTTTCACTGCTACTGGGTAACCAATCTCTCTAGCGACTGAGAGTGCTTCCCTTTCTGTAATAACAATATCTCCCTTAGGAACTGGGAATCCCAAAGTACTCAAAAAAGCTTTACAGTCATCTTTACGGGTTGTGAAGTCGGAATCTACATGGCTGTCACAATCAAATGTTGTGGCTACACCCCGAACCTGTTTCTTGCCATACCCGTACTGGGTGAGTCCTTCATCCCACAGGTAAAAGGCAGGAATACCTTTTCTAGAAGCTGTTCGCAGTAAAGCGTAGACTGTTGGCCCACCGTAGACAGATTGCCGAAATCTCTTTTGAAGGTTTGAAATTTGTTCGTCAAAGGTAATTTCTTTGTCTCGAGTTATGGCTTCAAACCAATCCCAAACAAAGTAAACAACAGCCCGTGTTGTGCGTTCGTGCAGTGACTGCAAGCTAATCCTCGTAAAATTCGGATACGGTTTTATACCCCATCTGTCGAGGTGCAAATCCATTTGCAGCTTTCCAACTTCTGATAAAGTTCGGGCAAACAGATGAGCATAGGAGTCGTATGTTTCGTTACCCAAATTTGGATAGCGATCGCTAATGACTGCAACATACTCCTCTACAGGCAGAGGTTGTGTCAATTCAGTCAAAGTAAAATCAAATACCAATGCCCCTGTTTCTAAATAGGGATTTGCTCCAACGAAATGCTTAAAGTTGAAAATATCGAACGCATCAGTCTTTCTTGCGTTAACGCGGATTGGGTCTGCAACTCTGTCTTGAACCATTGACTCTAGACCTTTGGCTAAACACCGGAACCTGGAGGTATATATGCTTTTATGCTTTCTCCAGACTGAGTTACTATCTCTATAAATTGATTACTCTTTGGGAAGCGATGGCACCAGCCCGCGCCACACCACACGCGTTACACTTGACTTAAGCATCAAATGCTACGCTTACGCCTGCTTATTGTAACTCCAATATAATGATTTTTAGTTATCCTAAAGGCATAATCTTGAGTTCTCCCTCGGTTTAAAACACGAGGGATTCTACATGGTTGTTACTCCGTGCTCTAAAGAGGCACTCCGTAACGTATTACGAAATGAATTCTTTAGATCGCGGAACAAATCATACCGATGTGGCAGACTCAAAACTGCCCTACCCACCTTAACTAGAACAAGTCCTAGCTGTGTGGCTACTTTCTTTGCAATGTTGGCTGCGCCGTTGCAATCCGCATTGATTAAAAAACCTTTTTTGGTTTTGTAAAGACCACGTTCAATTCTTTCACCTGATGGCTTCCATCCGTCGGGTTTTTCACCAAATGTAGGTAGGAAATCATCATCCAAAAATGAACTCTTGGAGGTGTAGCTCTCTTCAGTAATTGTTAAAACAATCCCGTATTCAGGACAAAGTTGTTTAAGCCGTTCAATCAATCTAGCAGTCGGGATTGGCACAAAATTTTGGTTCCCACGCTTGCCCATATCGGAACCATTTTTCTGCCCTTCATTCCAACCGATAATAAGATTTCCAATACCATCAGCAAGACATCGATTAATAATGAATCTTGCTGCTTTATTAATAGCATCACGCATCTGATTATTGCGTTTGCGTTGAATCCTATCAAGATTTGAATCCCAGTAGAAATCAGACTTTCCCTGCTTATATTTGGCAACAATCCGACAATAAGCTTGATTCATTGAACTTAACTTTCTCCCATCAATGATTAAGCTTTGTCCCAGTGTTGAAACACCTGTTAGCCAGTTATTTCCACCGTGGTCAAAACTCCATGCTTGGGTGTAATCAAGATTGGGATTAATTTCAACAATCTGTTTACCGTCATCGATAACCCAATCAATCCACAACTGACCGTAACAAGGACGAACTGTCACTTCTTTAACCCAATCCGAATCAATGAATTCAGGCAAGGGTACAGCAATTTCAGTTAACAAATGCGGTTTGGTTTCTCTACTAATTGATGGATAAAAACAACCATCTTTATAAGTAAGTGCTTGTCTTGGGAACGTAACTGCCGCAAGTCCACCGCTTTTCCTATATTGTGGTAACGCGGGTCTGTCTACCTCACCTCTGTAGTAGGCATTAACCAATCCATTGTAAGAAGTAATTGATTCCCCTACAGATTTCAATGTTTGCTGTGCCGCTTGTGCAGCCAGAGCCTTGTAATGTGGATTATCCTTAAGAACTTTATCTAGTTCGGGATAAGTCGTAAAACATTTGTATGTCTTCCAACCGTGCCGCAATTCATCACCACGCCAATAAGTTGTGAATGCATTATCAGACTCTTCAAGTCTTGAATAATGAGTTTGACGAACATGATAAAGAGCACAATTAATCAAACTGTTAGCGTGTTGGCATTGGTCAATCCAAAACGCTTCTTCAATATCTGTGAACCTTGCCTTAACTGGTAAAGTTTTGTACACTTGTCATCACCTCCTGTTGTTGATTATCTTAGTGACTACATACAAAGTCAACAACAGGTTAAAACCTGTTGGGTCGGGTTTCATCCCCTCGTTAAAACTGAGGGGTTCTCACCCTCCCATTATATTTTGATAGAATAAGGGAACAGGGCACGGGGAACAGGGAACAGGAAAATCTTGACCTAGTTCGTTATTTATCCTTCATTAGACCGAGCCATAACATACAACTTTTGAAAGTAGTCGCAATACCTTTGTATTTTTTATACTTACTCGATAACTGTAGTATAATTCTAGGAGATGACATAGTTATGATTAACACACAAGTTGTTCTTAGAAATGAAGTCCAACACCTTGCAGAGGAAGCTTTTCACCACAAACTGATTTCTGGATACGGAGATGGGCCAAACAATAACGAGTATCAAATCGTTTTTCAAGGAAAGCCCAGACATTTTTCGTTAGAAGAGGCACGCTCTTTTCTGTGTGAGTTACTTTTTGACAGCCAGGAGGTTCTTAATTCCTAATTAAGTGTAGTGAACTTACGTGCGTGCGTGCGTGCGTGCGTGCGATCGCCCAGAAATTTGCCTTCGTTGAAATAAGTCAAGACCATTTAATAAAACTTTTTTTTCAGATAACTTTTAGGACATCGCCTCCAACTCTCTTTCCCAATGAGATACAGAGTCGCCGAATAAGGATATTTCCAAGAAATGGATTAGCCCATCTTGTGGGACGGGCGTCCCGCCTGTCCTGTATTAGTGGTGTGTATTAGTGGCGGTGTGCATTAGTGGTGTGTATTAGTGGCGGGGGGGGGGGGGCCCCC
>NZ_KQ976354.1:5416242-5465577 GCF_000346485.2 Scytonema hofmannii PCC 7110 | reverse complement strand
GGGATATTTTTTTATTTGGAAGTCCCTTAGAGGTTTTCACTCAACAAATATTATATTTACTTATCTAAAATATTTACAAAGTTAATTTTTTGGCGTCTACTATAGTAAAGATTTATTTTCTGTATTTTAATCTACCAAATGGGTGTTTTCCTGCTATTGATAGCCATGTTTTATTAGAAATAATAACTTTTATGAGGTGGCTATATGGTAGCTAGTGAAATCAAACGACAGTTGGTCATTATTGGAGGTGCGGAAGACAAAGAAGCCGACTGTCAAATTCTTCGAGAGTTTGTTCGCCGTGCAGGAGGTACAAAAGCCAGGATTGTTATTATGACGGCAGCGACAGAGCTGCCAAGAGAAGTTGGAGAAAATTATATTAGAGTCTTTGAACGCCTTGGAGCTGAGAATGTTCGTATACTTGACACTGAAACTCGCAATGATGCGTCTTCATCTACAGCATTAGAAGCAGTTAATAAAGCTACTGGTATATTTTTTACAGGAGGAGACCAAGCTCGGATCACAAGTGTTCTGAAAGATACCGATCTCGATCAAGCTATCCACAATCGTTACTCTGAAGGAATAGTCGTAGGGGGAACAAGTGCGGGTGCTGCGGTTATGCCTGACGTGATGATTGTAGAGGGTGACTCAGAAACAAATCCTCGGATGAATATTGTAGATATGGGTCCTGGTATGGGTTTTTTACCAGGAGTAGTTATAGACCAGCACTTCTCACAACGCGGGCGGTTAGGACGCTTAATTGCTGCTTTAGCACAGCAGCCTGCTGTCTTGGGATTTGGTATTGACGAGAATACAGCCATGATAGTGACCGATAACCAATTTGAAGTAGTTGGAGAAGGTTGTATTACAGTTGTTGATGACTCATCAGTCATGCACAGCAATGTTGATGACATTTTAAAGGATGAACCCTTAGCCATTTGCGGAGCACGACTTCATATTCTGCCACACGGTTACAAATTTGACTTAAAAACTCGCAAGCCTATCTTGGATAGTTATACTACGGCAAATACCTTGACGCCAATTGTTACACCAGCTGCATAGAAATAGGGAATAGGGAGACAAGGAGGACAAGGAAGAAGATTCTACCTTGTCTATTTACAGTTACCAGCCCATGACCCCTTACCCAATGCCCATTCCCCGATCCCCAAAAATGACAAGTTTAATTGAATTTGATTTATTTGCTCCCCGCAATAAAAGTACTGCTCTTATTGCCTCTTTCTCAGACTGGAAAGAGATACCAATGGATAAGTGTGAGGATGGTTATTTTCGCACGCAAGTAGAACTTGAAGATGGAGTGTATCAGTATAAATTTCGCATACAAACAAAAAGCCCCCAATTTGAGCCAGATCGATGGATAGATGTTATCGATCCCTATGCAACAGATGTTGATGAAGAGAGAAAAGTTGCTATAGTACGCATCAAAGATGGAAAAAAGATTGTTGATACCTATGTTTGGCAGCACGATCGCACACCATTACCTAACAATCATGAATTAGTTATATACGAAATGCACGTTGCGGATTTCACTGGCGGCGAAGTTGATCCATACAAGCGTGGAAGATATGTAGATGCTATCGAAAAGTTAGATTATCTCAGCGAATTGGGAATAAATGCGATCGAATTAATGCCAGTTAATGAATATCCTGGTGACTACAGCTGGGGATATAAAGTCCGCCATTACTTTGCTACAGAATCTAGTTATGGTTCAACAGAAGATTTAAAGCGCTTTATTGACGAATGCCATAGCAGAGGAATTCGCATTTTCATGGATGGAATTTACAACCATACCGATGAAGAATGCCCTCTCTTGCTGATTGACCGAAATTATTGGTACTACGAACATATGCATTATCCGGAAGACCCTGCTAATTACTGGGGACCGGAGTTTAACTACAACAACTACGATGAAAAGTTAGACGTTAAGCCCGCCTGGAAGTACGTTGGAGATATCGTAAGATTTTGGGTTCAAGAATATCACATTGATGGAATTCGTTTTGATGCGGTGCGACAATTGGCTAACGATGAGTTTTTAACTTGGCTAGCGCAAAAATCCAAAAATAACACTGCATCCAAACCGATTTTCAATATAGCCGAACACATTCCCGACACCAGCAAAATCACAACTCCAGAAGGACCCTTAGATTCTTGCTGGCATGAAAGTTTTCGCTATTTTGTTCTACCACATATTAGTGGAGAAATGTTTGAACCAGAAAAACTAAAGGAAGTTTTAGACCCCAGGCGACAGGGTTATGCAGCAACAACAAACGTTATAAATTATTTGGCAACTCACGATCGCGAATACTTATTGAGAGAATTAGGCGATCGTGGTATCTTTGATGAAGATGCATTTAAAAGAACCAAGTTAGCAGCCGTACTACTTATGACAGCAATGGGTATTCCTATGCTGTGGATGGGTGAAGAGTTTGGAGAACACAAGCGCAAAAGTAAAAACGTCACTCAGCCTAAAAAGATAGCATGGCCGTTGCTAGAGAAAGACCAAAACCGAGATTTATTTGAGCACTATAAAAAACTTATTGCCTTACGCAAACAAAATTCTGCTTTGCAGAACGACAATATAGAATTTTTCCATGAAAATTTCGAGGCTAAAATTTTGGCATATGTTCGTTGGAACGAACAGGGGAACCGCGTTGTTGTCGTTGCGAATTTCTCCGAGCAAAATTATGATGAATATCGCGTTTCTAACTTTCCCTGTGCTGGCAAATGGCATGAGTGGATAGAAGGTTACGATCTCGAAGCTAGTGACGATCGCATCATACTCAACCTTGAGGCATATCAAGCAAAAGTCTTAGTACAGTGACCAGTGACCAGTGACCAGTTAACAATAGACGGTAACATCTTCTCCACAAACATCTGCAAGATAAACTAAAGACTTCAAGCGAAGCATCACTAATTGTTCGTAGAAAGGATTTAGCTTACACAGAGGTGGAATATATAAGATGGTGCGATTAAAGAGTTTAAATTTGCGTTCAAACGGACACTGGGCTGGAATTGTTTTACAAAGCTGTTGAGCAACTTTATAATCGTTAATTTCTATGGAGTCAAGCCACTGGCGTATTGCTTGAATAGGATTAAAAACGAAATGACGTGAATTTTGTAGTAGCATAATAGTTAGTTGTTAGTTGTTAGTTGTTAGTTGTTAGTTGTTAATTGTTAGTTGTTAGTAGATAGTCGTCACTGGTCACTGGTCACTGGTCACTGGTCACTGGTCACTGGTTAGCGGCATCTAAAATTTCTGTCACAAAAACACGGTCAGCATCAGAAATACTTTGCATTAAGACAGCACGTGCATTTTGATTAACTAAAAGTTCACCGTCAGCCGTAGTACTAAAATCTTGACCTAAAACAAAACCTTGACTAATTAATTTTTGCACGGCGAGCATGACAACATACTCTTTTAAAGTAATACAAGCATCAAGGTAAGGAAAGTTTTGCCAAATCCACTGACAAGTATCAGGAGCAGTTCCTGCTAGTTGAAATAGAGCTGCATTCATGATATTCTGTGTATACTTAGAACCCATGAGATTCATCAGAACTTGTTCGCAGGTTTCTACTAGGTCTCTGTCTTTAAACTTTAAGATATTGACGAACAAATTGATAGCAGCGTTAAATTCTTGATATTCCCTCTCAAAGTCTTGCTCGTACATTACAATATCCTTTTTTAAAGTTAATTGTTTTTATTAAAAATAAAAACTGCAAATGAATAACTAACAAAGTTATTTGGTTAGTGGTTAGTGGTTAGTGGTGAGTAGCCACTGGTCACTGGTCACTGGTCACTGGTTAGTGATTCATTGCAGTCTCCATTTCCAAACCGAGGTCACCTGATATTTAAGTTAGAGTCTAAAAATGAAGAACCTGTGGAGAGGGAAAAATTTTTGCAACATCTAACACCAACCCAGAACCTCTGTCAGTTGGTCGTTTAACATCATGGGATTGAAAGGTTTGGCAATTAGCCCTTTAACACCAAGTTCTGCGAATCGTCGCTGGTCAGACGATTGCACTTTGGCTGTCAGTAGAATTACGGGAATGTCCTGCGTCGCGGGATTCGCCTGCAGTTTCTGAAAAGTCGCTATTCCGTCCATATCCGGCATCATGACATCCAAGAGAATAGCATCTGGTTTTTCAGCTTCAGCTAACTGCAGCCCTTTCATACCTGATTCAGCTGTAAAAACTTCCCAATCCCCTACTGATTCTAAGGTGAGTTGGGCAACTTCCCTAATATCTTCTTCATCATCAATAATCAGAATCCGTTTCGCTGTCACTGCTATCCCCCTTAATTGCTGGAATAATTCGATTTAATAAAGTCATGACATGTTCTTCAAATTCCTCTGGTGTGACGCGTCCTTTAGTAAAAAATAGAGTTTGTCCCAGTTTTAATCGTTCTCGGTCACAATTATCTAGGTCTTTAGCACAGTAAACAACCAAAGGAACCAAGCACAAACGCCTGTGGTGTCGCAGCCAGTCTACCACAGCAAAGCCATCTACCTCTGGTAGTGCTAGATCTAATACCAGTAAATCGGGGAGAATACGCTGGCTTAAACGCAGGGCTTCTCGTCCTGTTTTAGCGTGGTAAGTTTCAACACCGTAGCGTTCAAACGTAGCAATCAACACTTGTGCCAAATCTGTATCATCTTCTACAATCAGTACTCTCAGGCTCTGGCTTTTTTCTCTTGCAAGTGCTCGTTCCAAAGCTTGAAACAATAACCTTTCATCTGGAGGTTTCACAATCCAGTCAGTGACATCTGGATGGGGGGTGGTTCTGGCATCTGGCATTAAACCGCTAAGAACGATCGCAGGAATATCTTTAGTCTGTGATTGCTGCTTTAACACCCCTAAAGTTTCCCAACCGTGCATACCGGGCATCATGAGGTTTAGGAAAATCACATCCGGTTGCTGTTTTATCGCCATATCTACTGCTTCTTGACCGGAAGCCGCACATATCGTTTGGTAACCTCGTTGTTCTAACATAGCCTGCATGACAGCCCGAACTGAGGAGTCATCATCGCACACTAATATTAGTGGGCTGTCATTGCTATTTGGAACAGATGGAATTATTGGCTCTTCCTCTCGATACAAAGGTAATAAGATGTAGAAAATGCTGCCCTCTCCTACAGGACTTTCTGCCCAAATGCGTCCATCATGACACTGTATAATACTGCGGCAAATGGCAAGACCCAAGCCAGTGCCACCTTTTTTACGTGAGTCAGAAGCATCAACCTGTTGAAACCGTCCAAAAATAGTTTCTATTTTGTCAGCAGGTATCCCTCTCCCTTGGTCGCGGATGGTGAAGAGAATTGAGGGAGTGGGAGAGTGGGAGTAGGGAGTAGGGGTGGATTGTTCGCTACTTCCCTCTATTTTGGCACTAAACCAAATAATGCCGCCTGGGGGTGAAAATTTAATGGCGTTGCTGAGTAAGTTGGTGAAAGTTTGTACAATTCGGTCAGGATCTGCCCACAGGTTTTCTGATATGGGAGACACAGAGAGTGTGACTTCTGCTTGGTCTGCCATAGACCGCATTTCTTCTACTGATTCGTGCATCAAGCTGGTCACATTACAGATTTGTTTGGTCATTGCGACTTTGCCTGATTCGATGCGTTCAATGTCGAGGATATCGTTAATCAGCCGAATTAAACGGTCAGTGTTATTGACGGCAATTTCCAACATCCGTTGAGCTTTTTCAGGTTGGGTATTTAGTACACCACTGGCGACTAAACCCAAAGAACCACGAATCGAGGTCAGAGGGGTTCTCAATTCATGACTGACGACTGAGACAAATTCATCTTTGAGCCGTTCAATTTCGCGACGGTGGCTAATATCCTTAACAAAGCAGTAATATCCCTTATAGTTCTCCTGTCGATCCAAAGCTTTAACCATAACGACTTGCATATCAAACACCGAGTCATCTTGACGCACTCCTCTGGCTTCAACTTCTGCTTTGCCAGTTTCTAACATTTTTTGGTATGTCGTCATGACCTTTTCTTGGTCTTCTGGATGGATGGTTTGTTGCCATTCCATACCCAGCATTTCCTGGGGTTGATAGCCAACAATGCTGGCATAAGCTTGGTTGACGTAGATGTAACGTCTTTCGGGATTGAACTGGGAAATTCCTTCTACAGCGCTTTCTAAAGCAGTGCTGAGGTTGCGTAGTTCTGTTTCCGCTTGTTTGCGTGCAGTAATATCGAAAACTGTACTCCGCGTCATGAGGAAGTTACCTGCTGCATCTTTGATGGCGGTTGCACTCAAAAGCACGGGTAGAACTGTACCATCCTTACGAAGCATCTGAAATTCCAAGTCACGTATCCAGCCTTGCTGTTGAAAAAGTGCAAATGATTTTTGGAATGTTGGCAAGCATGAGGCTGTAATAACATCAACAAATTTCTTTTTCCCTATGACTTCGTCTCGTGTATATCCCAACCAGGTCAATTCGGTATTGTTAATGCGGACAATAGTGCCATCTTTATCTATTGAGTGATAGCCACAAGGTGCATTGTTGTATAAATCTTCCACTTCTCTTGTATATTCTTGCAGCACCTTTTCTGCTTGTTGGCGTTCAGTAATTTCATGAGTTAATTCCAGATTTATCGCTTTCACTCGCTGTGTTTGCCGCCGGGAGTGTTGGGTGAGATATGCTCCCCACGCAAGTAACACAGCTACTGATAAGCCTCCACCCAGTACAACGTTGGGAAGGGGAGAACTTTCTGTAACTGCGGTAGCTGGTGTAGGTAAAACTTTTAGGTTCCAAGTTACACCATTGAGATTAATTTCTGTATTGTGTTGCCATTTAGCAGGAATCTTGTGACTAAGATTTTCTTGATTTGTATAAATTTTATCATTACCATCAAAAATAGCGATCGCATATTTTTGCCGCACATTCTTATCTAAAAGAGCATTCAACAAAGTTTGAGTGCGAAAACTACCGATAATAAAACCACCAAAATTCTTCTTTGGAAACAGGGGTACATACATCAAAAAACCCTTACCGCCTTGAGCAAGGTTGACAACATGAGTCATTGTGACTTTGCGACTTTCCCTTGCTTTTTCCAAAGCAGTTCGGCGACGTTCCTCAGATGTTAAATTCAGGTTCTGTGCTGCCTCATTTCCGGCTAAAGGAACAATCCAACGGACATAATTTGATTCATCTACCCATTCAAGTGCTTGAAAACCAGTATAGTCTCGGTAATAGTTCAAAGCATCCGCTTCCCACTTTGGTTTTGCAGTTCCACCCTCAATCTCCCAACGTCTAGCCATACGAACTAATCCTAAGGTTCGTTCTTGGATTTGAACTTCGATTTCGTGGCTGATGCTTGCTGCTGCTAATTTAACATTATTCTTTATATGTACGTCTTCTTGATGAATTAACTCCTGCCAAAATAACAAATTGAGAACTATAACGCTAGCGCCTACAATTATCGGAATCCACAAATTTTTGCCATTGGTCATTGCTTCTTGTCCTGTATAAATCCATACACATTTTATCCTGATTTAACTGTGGCAGCTTCATTTGTGGAAACTAAAGCAATTTCGTTGTCTTTTCTACTCCTCATGAACATTATAGGTTTGACACTTAATTGGGCTATTCTGATAAGAAGAGACTACCCTATGCTCGGACACCTTCAGCATCCCCTCGCAGTTCTGCTTCACGGACACGAGTTAAAGCTCGCTGGGACGTAAACGGGCGATCGCATCTTGCAAATGCCGCTTGATAGAGTGCTTGTAAATCAGTACCTTGTTGTGGATACTGGGATAGCCCTGCACTAAATGTTACCTGAAAACGACTCCCATCGGGAGCGATAAAATTTTCTTGACTGATATTTTCTGCGATTTCCTCCAATCGCTGCCATCCATCTTTTTGTGTCATTCCATACATTCCTACAACAAACTCTGCACCTCCCCAACGGCAAACAACATCACTTTGAAATACGCGTCGCAAAACTCTTCCCAATCTCGATAACACTTCATCGCCAACAGCATGACTGTACTGTTGATTGATTTGTTGGAGGCGGTCTACTTTGAGAACAGCAAAGCAGAAAGGCTGATTGTGACGACTCGATAAGTTCATTAATTCGTTGAGTTCGTGAATTGATTGACGGCGATTGGCAACTCCTGTTAAAGCGTCTGTTTCAGCCAGGTTCCTTAAAAGACGGGAGCGTTCCAAACGGTTGAGGATGCGAGTTACCAGTTCAGGCCCGATAATAGGTTTGCAGACGTAATCATCTGCACCAACAGCAAATACGCGGCGCATAGTTTCTGCATCTGTATGAGATGTCAGAAACAGCACTGGTAAGCCACAATAGCGGGGATCGTTTCGCACAACCTGACACAGTTCAATTCCAGTCATTTGGGGCATTTCTACGTCTAGAACCAACAGGTCTGGGGCTGTTGCTTCTAAAGTGTCCCAAAATTCTAAAGGGTTTTCCAAGGTGGAAACTTTTAATCCCCAAGGTTGTAATAAAGAACACATCGCATTCAAGATAAGCGGATCGTCATCTACAAACAAGACTTTAGCTGTAGCTTGGCGATTGCGCTGTAGCAAATTTGCGATTGTCTCCAATACCATAGCCGATGCGACTGGTTTTTGTAAAAAACCCTGTCCGCCCAAGCGAGCTATTTTTACGCGGTCAAGTAAACTATCCTGATTTGTCAGAACCAAAACTGGAACAGGAGGTGCAGAACAGTTTAATTCTGCTAGCAACTGCAAACCTTCTTCACTAATAGTACCTGGTAAATTTAATACCACCGCATCAGGGCGTCGATTGGTTAAGTGTTTTTTAACCAGTCCCGGCTTTGAGATGATAAATGTTTGTACATTCCAAGTATCAGCTGACCTTACCAACTCATCAGTTAGTGGTTTCTCCAATCCCACCAACAACACTAAAGGACGACCATCAACTGATGATTCCTCAGGTTGGTGATTGGCGGTTGTGAGTTGCAACTCCCGACGTAGCGATACAACTAGTTCCGACAGGTGCAACTTTTGCTCCCCAATCAGTTGTTTCTCAACTTCCAGCAGTTCTTCGATTTGTCTGGCTATACGCGACCCGAATTCAAAACCAAACATACCCAAAGAACCTGCTAGCTTGTGAGCCTCAGAACGTGCTTGCAGGCGTAACTCCTCATTCAGATCGTTCTGAAACAGGGCTGTAGTGGCTTGTTCTATAACTGTAATGCGATCGCCTATCTTTTCTTTAGCTCTCTCCCAAGCATTTGCAATGATTTTTTGAGTTTGGTACTTCAGGTCTTGGGGGGTGGGGAGTGGGGAGTCGGGAGTCGGGAGTGGGGATTGGGAATTGGGAATTTCTCCTTGTCCCCTATTCCCTGTCCCCTTTTTCTTTTTCTCTTTCTCTTTTACTTCTGGGGCTTTCAAGCGGTAGCCAATACCGTATACTGTCTCAATGGGATCAGTTGCCAAACCTGCTTTCTTTAGCTTCATTCGCAATCCCTTAAGATGGGTTCTCACCGTATCTTCTCCGGGAGGTTCTTCAAAAGACCACAGGTGGTCTATAATTGCACCACAATTAAATATGCGGTGGGGATTGCGGAGAAAAAGTTCGAGTAAGCTATATTCTTTTGGAGTTAAATGGAGCGTTTTGTTGTTATATTGAACTTCACATATGCTGGGGTCTAGCCTGAGATTTTCCCACTGTAATTCTGGAGGTAAAGCCGAACCTCCCCGTCGCATTGAAGCACGGATACGAGCTAAAAGTTCTTGCAAATCGAAAGGTTTTGTGATATAGTCATCTGCCCCAGCATCTAAGCCAGCTATTTTATTTGTACTGCTATCTTGAGCAGTTAACAAAATAATGGGTGAGTGAATACCACGTGATCGCACTCGCCGACAGAGACTAATGCCATCCAACTTTGGCAAACCCACATCCAACACTATCAAGTCGTAAGTAAAAGCTTCTACAAACTCCCAACCTGCCTCACCGTCAGTAGCAATATCGACAGCATAATGTTGCTCCGATAGAGCTTGGACAAGGGGTTTGGCAATTAACTCATCGTCTTCTACTACAAGAATTCTCATAGCTGTGTGCGTATCCGCACTCTATAAAAATTGGCTGTTAAAATAAATCTAAATCAAACACCAGCTTGTCACACATAACACCATAAGATTATCTTAAGTTGTGTTAAAGTTTTCTGGGTGCTTCGTAAAACTCAACACTCATTGAGCAGTTATCAATTAGCAATTGCTGGTGATAGCTGATAGCTGTGATATTATAGGAAACTGCTGCAAAAATCTAAAACCAAGTTGAATTATGACATTAACGCAACAGCGCAAACAAGAAATTATCTCCAACTATCAAGTTCACGAAACTGATACAGGCTCTGCTGATGTTCAAATCGCAATGTTGACAGAGCGAATTAACCGTCTTAGCGAACATCTCCAATCCAATAAGAAAGACCATTCATCCCGTCGGGGATTGTTAAAATTAATCGGTCAACGCAAGCGCCTTCTAGCTTATGTTCAACAAGGTAGCCGGGAGCATTATCAAGCTCTCATCGGGCGTCTCGGTATTCGTGGATAGAGATAAACGCTTATGCCTGCTGAATCCGAACAAAATCGCTTGCCCTTTGAACCAAACAAAAAGCGCCGCAAGCCCCCAAAAGACAAAAGCGAACAGCCAATAACTAAGCAAGAAACAAAGGGAAAGGACGCTAAAAAGGCTCCTTTTACCAAAGAAGAAATGGCAATCCCCCAAATTGTCAGCCAACGGATGATTCGCAGAGTGGCTAGCTTTTGTGGTGTTCCAACTGCTTTAGGAATCGGCACTCTCATTGCCAGCTATCTGCTGTTAACTTATGCTGGCATTAAACTGCCTCCCATCGCCGTATTACTGGTTGATATGGGATTTTTTGGATTGGGGGTATTGGGGATCACTTACGGTGTTCTCTCAGCCTCTTGGGATGAAGATAGAGTCGGCGGTTTACTGGGTTGGAATGAGTTCAAAACCAACTGGGGACGGATGGTGGGAGTTTGGCGCGAAACTCGGCGAAGAAATACTGTAGGGAGTAGGGAATAGGGAGTAGGGAGTAGGGAGTAAGTAATATATAATACCCAGTCCCCACTCACCACTCACCACTCACCACTCCCAGTTGTTAAAACTTTTGCTAAAGGTTTATACTGATTATTCCCGAACGGTATATCGTTTTCTAAGAAGAATCTCATCTCATCACATCTAATCAGGAAGATTGGCATGATCGTAGTCATGAAAGTTGGTTCCCCTGAGGCGGAAGTCGCGCGTCTGAGCGAGGAACTAGGCACATGGGGGCTGACACCAGAAAAAATTGTTGGTAAGCACAAGATAGTCATTGGTCTTGTCGGTGAGACTGCTGGCTTAGATCCATTACAAATTCAAGAAATCAGCCCTTGGATAGAGCAGGTTTTGCGGGTTGAACAGCCTTTCAAACGCGCTAGCCGCCAATTTCGTCACGGGGAAGCTTCTGAAGTCGCGGTCAATACTCCTAACGGAACAGTGACTTTTGGCGAACATCACCCCTTAGTTGTTGTGGCTGGTCCTTGTTCGGTAGAAAATGAAGAAATGATTGTAGAGACTGCACGCAGAGTGAGTGCATCTGGTGCTCAGTTTCTACGTGGCGGGGCATACAAACCCAGGACTTCACCCTATGCTTTCCAAGGACACGGCGAGAGTGCTTTGGAATTGTTAGCAAAAGCACGGGAAGTCTCAGGACTGGGCATCATTACAGAAGTGATGGACGCGGCTGAGTTGGATGTCGTCGCAGAAGTCGCGGACGTTGTTCAGGTAGGAGCAAGGAATATGCAAAACTTCTCCCTTCTGAAAAAAGTAGGCGCACAACCCAAACCAGTTCTTCTCAAGCGGGGAATGGCTGCAACTATTGAAGATTGGTTGATGGCAGCTGAGTATATCCTAGCTGCGGGCAATCCAAATGTCATTTTATGCGAACGAGGAATTCGGACTTTCGATCGCCAGTACACTCGCAATACTGTGGATTTATCTGCAGTACCAGTTCTGCGAAACCTAACTCACCTACCGATTATGATCGATCCCAGTCACGGGACTGGTTGGGCTGCATACGTACCATCCATGGCAATGGCATCGATCGCTGCTGGATGTGACTCTTTAATGATAGAAGTTCACCCCAACCCTGCCAAAGCCCTATCTGACGGGCCTCAATCTCTGACACCAGAGCGTTTTGACCGTTTGATGCAAGAATTGGCTGTCGTTGGTAAAGCTTTTGGTCGTTGGCCCAAACCTACTGCGATCGTGGCTTAAGAGCAGTGACCAGTGACCAGTGACCAGTGACTAGGGCAATATCCACCTTAGTTTACTTTCATTCCCAAGCTGAGCCTGGGAATGAAAGTAAGCAGGTTACTAGCGCCTTCTGCTACCAAAACCAGCACCAGACCTAGAACGACTTGCACCGCCACTACCAAAGCCGCTACCACTGGGGCTGCGTCGGTAAGTGTTAGAACCCGAAGGTTTAAGAGTGCTACCACCATAACCGGAACCGGTAGCACGATTACCAGGAGCAGTACGTGGTGCAGTACGTGTTGTATCTGTACCTGGATAAGATCTTCTCAATGTTCCTGTTGTCCGGAAAGCAGTTCTGTTTCTCTCTACAGCTGGTGGCGCATTGTAGCGAGTACGATAACTTTGAACTGCATCATTATAGCTGCTGCCATAGCCACCGTATCCGTTAATGACTCCACCAGGTTGATATGCAGGGGGAACATAATATTGAGGTCTAAATAAAAGACTACCAATAGCCTGACCCGCTAAACTACCTGCTGCAGCCCCAGCAAAAGGAGCCCAAAAGCTGTTTTCTTGACGAACGACCACTGTTTCTTGTTGACCGGTTTGAGGGTTGGTCTTCGTCTCGGTAACATTGTGAACGTATTCAATTTTGAAATCTTCTGTTATGTATAATGCAGGCTGACCGTTTTCTACCTTCAAGTAGGTTTTTTGACCTTGCTTGATTTGGTCATCAGTCAACCTTGCCATTTGTAAATTTTGTGTCCTAAAGTTGGGGGGTGTAGCATTTAACAGAAACAACGTGTACTCCCCATCAGCATCATTGTACTGAGCTTGCTGTACAGGATACTGACCATCAGCCAATTTACTATTAGAAGTTGTTCTACTAGTTTGATTATTGTTTCCTCCAGGCGTTGTAGCTTGGTTTCCACCACCGCCGCAAGCAACGGTTGTCAAGCACAAACTCAAGGCTAAAAAAACAACGGTGAACCTACGCAAGACTGTCACGATCATAATGATAAATTTCCTGTTCTAAGCTTAACAATTTCTCGATTCTGTGGTAAGTGTGGACGACCGATCCAAAACTACAGGGGTATCAACTCTGGGTAATATTGTAAAAGTTGGTCGCTTGTCAGTTCATCACCCAACCGGGCTGGCGAGAAATGTACCTGAATTGCGCGTAATTTATGTTTGTAATGCAAATTGATGAATGCCTTCAAGCCCTCTTTGAGTGCTTGTATATTCGCAAGGTCAGTTTCTAAGTCTGGAGCTTCACCCTCATATGCTACCGTAATCATGACAACGACATTGCGGGTAACAGGGAGAGATAGCGGTTGATTGTCCCTGTAATTATCACCATAATCGGGTTCGCTCAAATAACGTTGGGCTGAGTCGGTAAAAAGTTCATTTACATAATCTCCCGCCTCTCCTTCACTCCAAAATACGTCGCCTTGATTCGCTGCTGATTGCCAGTATTCATCGTATTGTAAAAGAGTCTGGGAAACTTCTACCAGACCTTCTCCCAAGATTTCCATGTCACCGTCAGCATCTACTGCTTCCCTTGCGCCGCGATTTAGAATTCCCAAAATGGGTGCTACGTCAGACCCGCCTAAATGTAACATAATGCGACAAACGACGTAGCGAGTTCGACCTATCATCTTATTGAATGTATCTCGCATTTTTTTTCTCCGGATATTTGGTCACTGGTCACTGGTTACTGGTTACTGGTTAAATGAAATCCCTTAAAAAAATCAACAATCATACTTAATGAGGGTGTGATCGTTTTGGAGACTTCAGTAGAACAATCATAAGCTATGTAATGACTGTCATCTGAGCTATTAAAAAATCTTTTACCAAAGTACGGATTATCATATAAAAGCAAATTTTGAGCACTAGAATTCGTTAAAACTATCTGAGTGGGAGCTTGAAAAAACTTAAATTTTGCTGTGATTTCCAAAATTTTTTTCATTTTCTTTATAATAGTAGCATTATCTATTGCTTGTTCTAAGAGCATATTAACTTTTTCAATGGAGTCCAATCTTAAACCTAGCCCAGATGTGTCTTCACCAGAAATCATCTCTATAAGGGTATAGATATTTTTGTGGGCGGTTGATGTATCTTTAAAGGGAAGAATAGCTATATAAGCTGTGGGTAATAAACTTTCGTCATTATCCATACGGAAGGTGAAAACAGTTCGGCGACACCCTACTTCTATACTAGGAGGTTGTTTGAGTTCTGGGTATTGCTGGGCAATTTGATAATAAGCACCAGCAATGGCAAAATTTGCTTCATGGTCTATGGTTTTATCGACAATAATTCTGATGGTTGGCGGAGTTTCATTAAAAAAGTCACGGGAGTCAAGAGAGGTAAAATTATGTATAATTGTCCGATCGTCTGTCGGACTGAGGTCTACCCATTCACAAATAATTCCTTCCGTTTTTAATCCAAATCTTGAAGTAGCGTATAATTTCGTCCCAGTTAAAACTGCCCCTGTAAGGTCTGCACCAACCCACTCCACCTTGATTAATTTTGCATGGGTTAAATCGGTGTGAATCAGACTTGTATTGGTTAAATTGGCATAACTTAGATCTGCACCAATTAAATTTGCTCCACTTAGTTTTGCCCCACTTAAATCTGCCCACCGGAGATTAGCCCTACTTAAATCTGCCCACCGAAGATTGGCTCCGCTTAGATTAGCCCCACTCAGGTTTGCTTGAGAAAGAATTGCTTGTCTAAGTTCGGCATCGCGGAAATTTGCTCCACTGAGATCCGCACGAGTTAAGTCAGATCCTTTTAAATTTGCCAGTTCTAAATTTGCTCCTGTAAGGAAACCATCCTTAAATGTTACCTCACTCAAATTTGCCTCTCGCAGGACGGCATGCCTAAGTGCAGCTTCTCGCACATCAGCACCTTTGAGGTTTGCCTTCATTAAGTCAGCATGACTGAGATTGGCACGAATTAATTCGCTGCGAATCATAGAAGCCCCCTTAAGTTGGGCATTGCTTAAATCGGCTCGAATCAAATTAGCGACATTGAGAATAGCACCTTTCAAGTTAGCGTTTTTGAGATTAGCCCCTCTGAGTCTTGCAACATTCAACTTGGCATAACTCAAGTTAGCTTCGCTTAAATTCGCACCACTCAGGTCGATCACACTCAAGTCAGCTTTGCTAAGATTAACACCACTGAGTTTTGCCCCACTTAAATTGGCTTCACAAAGGTCAATTCCTGAAAAATCTCTTGTCCCTGATGCATATTTATCTAAAAATTCCTCTACATTCATTGAATTTACTCCTGAAATGCCAACTTCAAGAGTTGGTAGTATGCAAAAATTAATTATTGGGCATTGGTCACTGGTCACTGATCACTGGTCACTGGTCACTGGTCACTGGTCACTGGTCACTGGTCATTGATTAGTACGCAGTTACTTAGATGAATATTGGTATTCTAGGACTTGGATTAATTGGCGGTTCTTTGGGTTTGGATTTGCGATCGCAGGGACATTATGTCTTGGGTGTGAGTCGCCAGGAATCCACCTGTCAGAGGGCAATGACCCTCGGAGGTGTGGATGTTGCCTCAGTAGACATCAGCCTGCTTTCAACAGCAGAGGTAGTCTTTATTTGTACACCTCTAGGGCTTATTATTCCCACTTTTGAGCAGCTAATTGCTTATTTACCTTCAAATGCAGTTGTCACTGACGTTGGTTCAGTAAAAACACCGATAGTTGAAGCGATCGCACCTCGGTGGGAAAATTTTGTGGGCGGACATCCAATGGCGGGTACGGCTGAAAGTGGTATAGAAGCAGCTTTGCGGAATTTGTTTTTAGATAAGCCTTATGTTCTGACACCACTAGACACAACACCCCCAGATGCTTTCTCAGTTGTGGAAAAATTAGTGCAGGAACTTGGGGCAAATCTCTATTCTTGTTCTCCAGAAGAGCACGACCAAGCAGTGAGCTGGATTTCTCACTTACCCGTGATGGTCAGTTCCTCATTAATTGCTGCTTGTATGAGTGAAACAGATGCAAAAGTTTTACAATTAGCTCAAAAATTCGCTAGTTCCGGCTTTAAAGATACAAGTCGAGTGGGTGGGGGAAACCCAGAATTAGGGCTGATGATGGCAAAATATAATCGACAGCAGTTGTTGCGATCGCTTTTACAATACCGTCATCATTTAGACGAATTAATGAGTGCGATCGAGCAGGAAAATTGGGCTGTTTTGGAACAACAATTACAGGCAACAAGCAAGGAAAGGCCTAAGTTTGTTGATTGATTTGAACTTAGGGATTTCCAAGCCCCAAATTACCCAATCTTGTGGAACGGGCTTACTAGTGACGGGCGAGACGCCCGTACCACAAGAGATATTTGAAGACTTTGTGGAATATAAGTGAGTTTCGCATTTACTTAAACGCTGCCAATTGCTTCACCATGATTGCTAGTGCTAATGCACCCAGGGTAATCATTAATCCTGCTGGCATAAACTTCCGCGTTTTAGCTAATCGGAATGCGAAGAAAACTACTAAAACAGCAGTGACAGAAGATGCTAAAATCACCCCCCAACTTTGTCCTTGAAATTGGACAAAAGCGGCAAAAATTAGTAATACACCGCTTAAACTACCACTGACAAGCGAAGCAGTACTATTACTCTTAAAGTAGCCAATCATACCACCAAGAATGACTAAAATGCCATAGGCAAGGGCTGCAACAATACCTAAAGTCATTATTAAAACCTGTGTAGATTTTGATTTTGCTGCAAGCATTGGTAGAAAATCTACCATAACTCTCAACCCACACCACTACTAATATACCAAACTGAAAAAAGAATGTGATAGATAGTTGGCTGAAATTAAGTCCTGATAAGACTTTCTCAATCCAAAATCCACTCATCCAAAATGGTATTAATTGATGGATAATCAAGTAGTTGCAAAGGTTCAATTCCTCCAACGCCAAGCAGCATCTCTTTTACTCTACCAATCTGTTCTCCAAAACGAAGCCGGGAAAGCGTTTCTTGATTTGTTGCAAGCTATACGCTATATTGATGCGGATGCGCGAGGTTGTCTTCAAGCCTACGGCAGTTACTTCAAATGCTTAGCTGCAAGAAGTCAAAACTGGGAAGATTATCTCGTGACTCAAATCCTGAGAGATGACAATCCTTTCTCTCGACTTGCTCAAAAGCAAGAATTCGAGAGGCTGCCATATTCTTTGATAGCAGCAGCAGAGCACGATTTACAAGCGCTGCAAAGTCTTTATGAATGCAGTAGCGCGACTTTAAGCCAGTGGGTGCAAACTGGAGCATATTTACCTATATCACCAGTCGTGTGGTATGTGGAGCCAGAGGAGGCGGTGGTAAATAACGAATTATCCATCAGAGAAAAACTACAACATTTAGAAAATTGGGCTGACGCAGTAGAAGAATTGGCTGTATATTATCGTAAATCCGGTACTGGTTTGTTTGCAGAGTGTCAAGCTTTGCGCTGGGAGGCAGGACAGTTTGTTGGAATATACCATCCCGATCCAATTCGTTTGAATCAATTGACTGGTTATGAGGCTCAAAAGGAAGCTTTGTTAAAAAATACTGAGTTTTTATTGTCAGGACAGGTACCCTTGCACGTACTGCTGTATGGGAGTCGTGGTTCGGGAAAATCTTCTCTAGTCAAAGCTTTGTTAAATGAATATGGCAAGCAGAACTTACGCTTGGTGGAAGTAACGAAATCTGAATTAAAGGACTTACCAAAAATTGTGGAACAGTTACGCGGTTTGCCACAAAAATTTATTATTTTTGTGGACGACCTTTCTTTTGAGGAAGATGATGATGTTTTTAAAGCACTCAAAGTGGTTTTAGAGGGGAACTTGACAGCAAGACCCCAAAATGTCGTCGTATATGCCACATCCAACCGCCGTCACTTAATTCGCGAATTTTTTGCCGATAGACCGTCTCCTAAGGAAAATGACGAAATTCATGCGTGGGATACCATGCAGGAAAAGCTTTCTTTTAGCGATCGCTTTGGTTTGACCTTGACTTTTGAACCTGCCAATCAAAAAACTTACTTGCAAATTGTCCATCATTTGGCACTCAAAGCTGAAATTGATATATCTCAAGAGGATTTAGAACGTCAAGCTTTACAATGGGCGACCCGTCATAACGGTCGTTCCGGAAGGACGGCGCGGCAATTTGTTGACTTCTTAAAATCAGATTTGGCAATATCTAGTGACCAGTGACCAGTGACCAATCCTCTTTTTTATGTTAAAAATCAGCAGTAACCAATCAACTATGAACAGTAATCGGTTCATTATAGGTATAATTGCCTTTAGTGTGAGCTTTAGTCTCAGCCTCTTCCTGAGTTGGGATTTTAATAAAGCCTTTCTTACAGGTTTAGTCACTGTACCTGCAACCTATCTAGCTGCATTTTTTGTAGATAAACGACGCCGAAACAATGAAATGCTTGTTTTGGATTCTCTCCAAAGGAGAATTCAAGAACTTGAGGGGCTTAAATTTCGCATTGTTTCAGATATTAAGCAACTTGAAGCACACAACGCTTTACTATATTCGGAATCAAGTAAATTACAAAATCAGCTTGTAGAACGTCGCACTCAGAGAGATAGCCTCCATCGAGAGCTTAGCTCTTTTTTTATAGAAAAACAACAGTTAGAATCAGAAATTCATTATCTTCAAAACCAGCTACATACACTAGATCAAACAAAAACAGACTTGAATCATTCTTTTTCTGCTCTCAATACAGAAAAGCGACGTTTAGAATTAAATTGTAATGTGTCTCGTGGTGAGATAGCACAGTTACAAAATCAGCTTCTTGAACTCCAACAACAAAAACAAGAACTAGAAAGTAGTATTACCCTTATATACAGGCTGAAGCCGCAACTAGAAGAAAAATTGTATGAGTTGCGAAGTGAAATTCATGAGATGGAAGTGCAAGAACAACAGCAATCTCAAGTACTCACAGCTAAAAAAGCTGAGCGAGAAAGCATAGAAGCTAGCTTAAATTCTTTGCATGCGGAACTCATGGAGCAACGAAAAGAACTAGAACAGTTACAAGGACAAGTTTCATTACTTTTAGAGGAACGCGACCAGTTACAAAACCAAGTTTGGGAGTTGCTCCAACAGATGGAAACTTTAACTTCCGATCCATTATTTGATAACAATGAACAAGACAGAGAAGCAGAGTTTTTCCCCTTTTCTGAATTAATGGATTCTTTAGAACCAGTGAATATTTTAGCAGATAATTCAGAAGATTTATCTGAAGAATGGGCTAAATTCGTAGAACAGTTACCAAATTATGAAATTCAGGTTTTAAAAGCTATACTAGAACAGGAGAATCCCAATCCTACAATAAAAAAGATCGCAGAAGACAACATTACAATGCCAAATCTGCTAATTGACTCCATCAACGAACTCGCTCGAGATACAATTGGTGAACTGTTAATTGATACAGCATCAGATAATCCTGCGATTTATCAAGAGTACATAAGAGATGTCAGAAAAGCGATCGCAATCCACCAAGATATAATGGCTAGGCAAACCTCAAGAAATTAAATGCATCTACATATTTATATTCTCGTATCTGGAGCTAAGCCAAACAACGAGAATAGAACGAGGTGATTTATATGGCAAAGCTGAAAATATCAAAAAAAGTATCTACTGCTTTAATGAACTCTCTTGGTGCGGGGGTAGTACCAAGAGTCGGTTTAGAGCATATAGCAGTTGGGAGAGAAAAAGAACTGAAAAGTTTATTGCAAAATCTTAATGATATAGCCGAAGGTATAGCAGCGTTTCGCTTTGTGATTGGGAACTATGGTTCTGGGAAAAGCTTCATGCTGCAGTTAGTCCGCAGCTATGCTATGGAGCAAGGTTTTGTAGTGGCTGATGCCGATTTATCCTTAGAACGTCGGCTTGCAGGAAGTAACAACGAAGGCTTGTCAACTTATCGAGAATTAATGAGTCACCTAGCTACAAAAACTCGCCCTGATGGTGGTGCTTTAGTTTCTGTTTTAGAAGGATGGATTAACAAAATCCAACAAGAGGTGGCAAAAGAAACTGGAATGCGTCCCAATGATGAAGGTTTTGATGACAAAGTTGAAGAAAAAATCCGAGAGGTTGTTCAGTATATTGAAGATTTAGTTCACGGTTTTGATTTTGGTAGCGTTATTGTTGCCTACTGGCGGGGCTACCGTTTAGATGAGGATAATTTAAAGAATGCTGCCCTCAAATGGTTGCGGGGAGAATTTACTACAAAAATTGAGGCAAAAGCAGCTTTAGGCGTTCGTGTCATTATTGATGACGAAACGTGGTATGACTACGTTAAGTTGTTGGCTAAGTTTGTCGCTGAAATTGGTTATAAAGGGCTTATTGTTCTGCTTGATGAAGCTGTGTATTTGTACAAAATACCGACTAGCGTTACTCGTGAGAAAAATTACAACAGATTGCTGGGAATGTTTAACGACACCATGCAATGTAAGGCAGAACATCTCGGTATTATTATTGGTGGAACGACAAGATTTTTAGAAGATCCAAATCGGGGACTTTTTTCTGATTCTGCTTGGCGAAGACGTACAAAAGAAAGTCGTTTTGTGTCACAAGCAGGCGTGCAGGAATTTTTGGGACCCGTGCTGCGGCTTCATCCGCTTGTAGAAGAGGAAGTTCTCACGCTTTTGCAAAGATTAGCTGAGATTCATGCTTTTAATTATGGTTATGAAAAAACTTTATCAAATCGAGACTTGAAAGAGTTTGTCCAAGAAATTGTCAGTCGTTTGGGTGCAGAAGCATTGCTCACTCCAGGTGAAATTGTAC
This sequence comes from Scytonema hofmannii PCC 7110, assembly GCF_000346485.2. NCBI lineage: Bacteria > Bacillati > Cyanobacteriota > Cyanophyceae > Nostocales > Scytonemataceae > Scytonema > Scytonema hofmannii. The sequence goes on along the minus strand of NZ_KQ976354.1, from coordinate 5,444,509 downwards.
GAGATTTTATTAGTGTCGTGAATGTTCTCTACCAAAATCCTAGTTTTACTTTTAAGCAACTCATTCATGGTAATGATTTTAAACCCACTTCTGTGAGTAAAAATCTAAATATTAATGTGGATGAAGATGATGATGTTGCAGAAATAAGTTTGTGACGCTCCATGCTCTGAGGTAGGAAAAATATGGTAACTAGTGATACATGGAATCCAACTCAGTATGAAAAATTTCAAGCAGAAAGAAGCCGCCCATTCTATGACTTAGTCAATATGGTACGCAGCCAAGAAGGTATGCGAGTTTTAGATCTTGGTTGTGGAACGGGAAAGTTGACAAAATACTTACATGAAAAAACAGCAGCACGAGAGACAATCGGGTTGGATGCTTCAGAGAACATGTTGCAAGCAGCACGTCAGTTTGAGGGACACGGGTTGTGCTTTGAGCAAGGACGTATTGAAGAAAACTCCGTACAGGGCAAATTTGATTTAGTGTTTTCTAATGCTGCTTTGCAGTGGGTAACAGGACACGAGGCATTATTTGAAAAGTTACGTGCAAAACTGCAGTTAGGCGGACAACTTGCTGTACAAGTTCCTGCAATGGATTCAGAACCAGTACACACTGTAGCTGCAGAAGTAGCACAGGAATTTAGTCAAGAACTGAGGGGATATGTACAGCGCTTAGAGGTGCTATCACCAGAAAAGTATGCGCGGTTGCTTTATAAATTGGGGTTTGTAGAACAATTTGTGAGGTTGCAAATATACGGACACGTATTACCATCACGAGAAGCAGTTATAGAGTGGTATCGTGGAACATTACTGACTACTTATGAGCAACAACTAGATACAGAAACATACGAGCGTTTTTTACAAAGGTATCGAGAGAAGTTGATGAAGTATCTAGAAGATGAAAACCCGTTCTTTTTTCCCTATAAACGTATACTAATATGGGGTCGTCTTGGAGATTTTGCATGATGACCGAAATAAGGAAGAAGGAAGAGGGAAGAGGGAATAATATTAATTTCTCTTCCTTCTTCCTTCATTAAAAAATTAGAAATAATTCTATCATTTATTTCTTTTTAAAAGAGACTGTTTAAAGCTAGTTCTTTGACACCTATAATGTTGTTTTATCCGCAAATGCAGAAACTAAAATCAGCTTCCAAACAATCATTAAAGTGTTAAAAATTCAGTGCTTTTTTTCTAAAGGATGTTACACAGTCTCTTAATTTATAAGCCTTTTCAGGACATAATATAAGTGATTCAGACACACATTTCTTTTGTTGTAAAAAATCTAAAGAGGAAATATGGCTAATATTAATATCTCCGATTTAAACTCGGCTGGCTCTGAGCTTTTCCACGATTCTGAAACTTTCCTTGACCAACTTACAGAACGGGAAATACTCGACGTACAAGGTGGTTTAATTTCAGCTAGTGGGATACCAACCCTAGATTTATTAAGTGGACTTGCAGGTGGACTCCCATCAGCTGATTTGCTCGCAGGGTTGCCCAGCGCAAATATTTTGTTCCCCCCAGCTCCCTAAATATCAGAGTCCCTCATGCCTGTGGTGCGGGGGAATTTTGCATTAGAAAGAGTCTAGAAACGCCTATCATCTTTGTGTGATAGGCGTTTTTGCAATGTTGAACTGAGTGATGACTCCCTGTCCGCTCTCAAATTACCGATCTTTGTAGGGTGGGCATTGCCCACCATATAAAGCTTGTGTGCGGCATAGCCCTACCTACTACTGAGCGTTTGGTAGGTAATTTTAAGAGTTATGCTTTTAAACTACCGAGCGTTAGACAGAAAAATATAAAAACCATGTAAAGGAGATGCTAATGCACAAATCTAATAAATTGCCCGCTATCCTCAATGCAAAAGAAATAAAAGTAAGACAACCGATGCTGAAATTTCTAGCTATTGCCCTGATATTTCCAGTGATTGGAGGAATAGCGAGTCCATCCTTTGCCCGACTCACACAAAAGAGTCAGTTAACCGTTGAGATTAATGGATTGAAAAACCGACAAGGGCAAGTTTGTTTAAGTTTATTTGCAAGTAGTAGAGGCTTTCCGAGCAACAGTTCCAGCGCTATACAAAGTCAGTGTGTAGCGATCGCAGCAACGCCATTGTCCGTTACCTTTAAGAATTTACAACCAGGCAGTTATGCTGTTGCTGTTCTCCATGATACCAATAAGGACAACAAAGCAAATCGAAATGGTTTGGGAATTCCAATTGAAGGATTTGGATTTTCTGAAAATCCAGTTATCCGGACTGGTCCACCCAGGTTTAACGATGCGGCTGTCCTAGTTGCGGGTTCAACTACAAACATTCAAATTCAGTTGAATTATCTTTTAGGTGGTTAGGACACTCATAGCCACAACCGCGACAATGACACAAAACATTGTTGCGGTTGGCCATCTCGCTACCTATCTGCCACTCGCGTCATTGAGAGTTGTTTTGGAAAGTAAAAAAATTGACATTGAATGTCCGTGTTTCTACAGATTTGATTTATACATCTGCGACATAAAACCAGTCATGCTGTCTAACCAACCAGCAAAATCTAGCACGGCTGCTATGGTAGTTGGAGGCTTGGAGATGAGAGAATCTTCTTGAATTAAGCGGGCAAAATCAATTTTAATTGGACTGGTTCGTCGTTCGCCACGACTGTTAAAAAACTCCACTCCGGCTAGTTGCATGATTGCAATCACTTCTTGCGCCATGATACCATAGCCAATTGTTGTGGGATGAATGCCATCTAGCGAGAACAATCCCCCTTGATGTCTTCCTTTGGCATCGGAAATAAAAAATCGCGTATCGGGTTTTGGATTCAGCTTATCCAAAGCTGGAGGTAAATCGTAAGCAGTCCACCAACTTGGGCGATTTGCACGATCTTCTTCCGCTAAGTAACGCTTATACGCCAACCGATCTAACACTGAAACCATCTCGAACACGTACCAATCTTTCCCTTCGCGTCGCCCTTGCCGAACTGCATCCACAATAGACTCATTATATTTATCGATCGCACTGTCAATCGATCTAGCTTGATTGGCAGTTAGATGAGGATGGCGCTTGACATCAAATTTTTCTTCATCCAACCAAATGGGAACGTAGTAGGGGTAATAACGAGAACCGGGCGAAACTTTTTTTCCTTCCTTTCCAGGATTGATACCTTTAACAAATGGTGGAATTGTAACATGAGGGACTGTCGCCCAAATCACATGGCGTGCTTTGATTTGCTTTACCTGCTCAACAATCAAATCTAACTCAGCTTTGAAATGACTGGGTTGCCAAACTGTATAGCGATCGTTAACGCTCATATCAGTATAAAAGTCTGACTCAGACCAAACTGCTTTAAATGTTAAAATACTACCCAAAGCATTGTTCGATCCAATCGCAATAATGAGAGTTTCAATTCCATCTCCTTCTTGGCTCAAAGCTTTTGCCGCACCAAGAGGAGTTAAAGCGACTCCATTTTTATCTCTGGCTGTATTTAAAACCCGTAACGTGGCAATTTCATTTGCGTGTTCGGGAACTTGCCTCATAGAATTAAACTCATCATTATCCTTGAAGGGATTCTTAAGAATGATGTCTTGAGCAGTTTTGGCTGTGCGAGAAAGTGTATTCCGTAAATCCCAACCATACATGGCTAAATTATGATTGATTAACCCCTTTTCTGGAGATTGAAAAGAATTTTTAGCCCGCCCCTCCCAATAGTCTTCGTTAGCATCAAGATAAGTCCGCAGCCAAGGCAATATCATAGCAAAGTCTATTGCATTGATACCATCAGCTACCCGAAAGCGATCGCCTAAATCTTTAGTCAATTTTTCTAAATTCAAAGGTAAGCCTTCCCCAGGGCTGTCGTATTTAGGATAGCGAAATTGCCCACTGCAACCAAGTTCGCGAGCAATCAGCATGGGATAAGACAAACTGGTATTAAAAATTGCTCCACTTTGGAAGCCTTGGGTAAGTGAATCACCAATCGTCACAAGGCGATGGGCTGGTTTACCCTGTCTGTTAACTGAAACAGGAATTCCCAAAGTTGGGTCGCTTTCCGGTTCGCGAGGTTCTAAGCGAATGATTGCTTTCACCTCATCAGGCGTATCTTCTAAGCCTTCTAAATACTGAGGGGGTACGTTAGGAGAAAAATTAGTCATAACTGGATCGCTCGCTTATAGGTTACAATTGGTACTGCTGTTGGCAAGGTTACTTACTCGTACCAGCAATCATTGGTACGAGGTGTTAACTAGGCAGTATTTGTGCTGATGAGTTAGGACTAAGTTTACTTAGAGACTTCCAAGAAATAAATTATCCATCTTGTGGGACGGGCGTCCCCGCCCGTCCTATACCAGTTGCGGGCGAGACGCCCGCACCACAAGAGATTTCTGGAATTTTTTTGATTTGGAAGTCCCTTACAATTGACACGCTTCTCTCAGCCAGTCTACTTCATTCGGCTCTAAAATCGGAGTTAACTTCTCCACAACGGCTACATAGTAATTTTCCAACCACTGACGTTGTCGAGGCTCCAATCGATCTAGCGCTATCAAGCGTTTATCGAAAGGAATGTATGTCAGAGGTTCAAAGCCATACCAAGGGGTTTTGCTTGGATCTGCTTGAAGCTCTAACTCTGGTGTTAAATTTTTGACTACGTAGAGGTTTTCAATACGAATTCCTCCCCAATTGAGTAAGTAAAACCCCGGTTCAATGCTCGTTACCATACCCGGTTCTAAAGGTTCAGAGGCTCGCTTGCTGATGCCATTTGGTCCTTCATGGACGTTTAAAAAAGCACCAACACCATGCCCAGTACCATGCCCGTAGTCAAGTTCCTCCATCCACATGGTAGATCTGGCTATCCCATCAAGTTGAACACCTGTTGTTCCTTTGGGAAACCGTTGCATAGCACAGTTAATGTGTGCTTTTAAAACCTCAGTATAACGTAAGATTTGTTCGGGTGTTGGTTCACCTACAATAATAGTTCGGGTGGCATCTGTTGTCCCTCCCAAATACTGCGCTCCTGAGTCGAGTAAGAAGAATTGACCATTCGTCAGCAAGACGTCGGGACTGGGTGTACCGTAGTGAACAATGGAACTGTTCGTTCCTGCACCGGCGATTGTATTAAAACTTAACCCTTGAAAGCCAGGTTGTTGTTGGTAGAATTGAGCGATCGCATTTGCGACATCCAACTCACTCAATTGCTGTCCGGTTAAGAGTTGTTCCGATATCCACTTTAAAGTTCGTAACTTTCCGCGACTTGCTTTCAGATTCGCCGCCTTCATTTGCTCGACTTCAACCGTATTTTTTCGAGCTTTCATTCCCTCAATGGGATTGGCAGTTTCTACAATTCGATGCTTATCTACGAGCTGATAAGTCCCCATCGTTGTCTGCTTGGGATCTAAAAGGACTTTGCTCTGGCTTTCTTGAGAAATTAATGCATTTAGAGTTTCTATATATTTCTCGTAGGGAAGTAAAGTTACATTGCTTTGCAAAGATTGCTGAACTTCGGCGTCAATACGATCCAAATTAGTCAATAGAAATGCCTTATTTGGAGTCACGATCGCATAAGCAATAAAAACGGGATTGTAGGGAATATCCCAACCTCTTAAATTAAACAGCCATGCGAGTTGATCCAACTTCGTAATCGGGAAGATATCCGTTTTGTGCGATCGCATAGCTTCCCTAACTCTACCCAACTTCTGCTCTGTTGTTTCCCCAGTGACTTCATTGGGTACGCAAAACACCCTAGAATCACCCAAAGCAGGTATAGGTTCTGATTCAACCCAAGGACTTTGGGAACGAATGATATCTACCAAATTCTTATCTACTGATACCAGTTCCACCCCAGCAGATTTCAGTTGATTTTGAAACGTCCGATATTGTTCAATAGGAATAGTAAAGGGATCGAAACCCAAGCGAAAACCAGAAAATTTTTGTCCTAAAGTTTCCAACGTTTCCACCAAAGTTTTCTGTCCTTCCATGCCCAATTTTGAGACATGAACCAAAGATAAATCAACCTCTAGATCGGCCTGTTCGTGGTAGCGAAAGTCAACAAACAACCAACTCGATTCTCGTCCTACCAAAAAATCCCCCGCAGAACCCGTAAAGCCACTGAGCCACATTCGTCGCTGTTTTGCTTCTGGGAGATACTCATTTAGGTGCTCATCAGCAGAGGGAATCAGGTAAGCATCCAACTGACACGCTTCCATCAATGCACGTAAATTCGTTAACTTCGCTTGGAGCGAGGTAGAGGCTGGAGCTGTTAACAAGTCTGAGGGCGTCATGAATGATAGGATTTAATACATTTATCTGTATTCATTCTAACCTGTCATTCAAAGGTGTGGGTGAGTTGACTTTGGCAAAAGTATAAATTTTTACATTTAACGCAAGCACGCGTCTATGAACCAGCTGAGCTATCAGATGCAGCAGATCTGATTTTTGGGTTGACTTCCTTTGATTTCTTCTCGAAAATTTGAACCAGCATCAATCACTTCAAACCCAGTGTCTCTAAATTGGCAAGGAAAATTAACTATAGTCAAATAACTAAAGCTTTATCTCACAACTTCCCCAATTCTTGCAAAATCACCTCAATAGTTACCTTTAGTTGGGGCAAATTCTGCTCAATCACGCCCCAAACTCGATTTAAATTCACCTTTAAATAATCATGAATCAGTACATCTCTAAAACCAGCTACTTGCTGCCAAGGAACATCTGGATAAGCGGCTCTGATTTCGGGAGATAACCGCTTCGTTGCTTCCCCAATAATTTCAAAATTTCTAATTACCGCATCTTGAATTATTGTGGTTTGTAAAAATACTTCTTTGCCATCACAGGTATAAGACTCTATCCGCTCGATACATTCAAAAATGTTGCTCAAGTACAGTCTATCATCTCTCATAACGCCACAGCTTCCTGCAACACTTTATCTTTAATCAACTCATGTAAAGTTTCTGGTTCAGTTACATCCACTTTACGTCCTAGCAATTCTTCCAAAGACTGCATCAAAGCAATTTGATCTAACAAGGTTCGCTGTGGTTCAATATCTACCAAAAAATCTACATCACTGTCATGTCTTGCTTCTCCTCTAGCCACCGAACCAAACACCCGCACATTATACGCTCCATACAAAGCCGCAATTCTCAAAATATCTTGCCGATAAGCTTTCAGTATTTCATCAATGCCCATAGCCTAACCCAAAATGATTGCAATAAATCTCTACCTCTAGCTTGGCACATTCAGGTACCATTCAAATATTTAATGGGGCTTTGATCGCAAAAAGCGCGATGGGCAAAAGGTCGTCAGAACTTTAAACCTCGCCTCTAAATCCGGGTGAAGTATCTGCTATCAATCCGTGCCAGAGTATGCCCAATCGCCTTTAACAAGTCATCAATGATAGCATAGACTGCAATTGTTTCATTTAACATAATATCCCTCCCACATCAATACTGCTCAGTTAAGAAAATTGTCGCGGAAGACAAGCAGGGGGTGCAGGGGTTGAGGGGGTGCAGGGGAGGAAAAAACGGCTTAACCGACAAGTATTGCCTCCCACATTATTTCTAGTGTCGGGGATTTTATTGCTTAAAGTGCTTTTAGCTTAACGGCTTTAGCTGTTAAGCTTCGCTTATCGCCCGTCTGAATAACTAGTAACTTGGGTTAATAATTATGACAACACCCGTAAAATCTTTTGACATAAATGCTCTTATAACCTCATTAGAAGGTATTGAACTCATCACTGATTCCCATCAAGTAGCAAAATTATCTCAAGATTACCATACCTTTAGCCCAGTGCTCGTACCCAAACTACAGGGAAAAGTAGGCGATGTTGTCGTGCGCCCTGCTAACGAAGAAGAAGTATTAAAAGTAGCAGCAGCTTGTGTCAAACATCGCGTCCCAGTAACGGTGCGAGGTGCAGGAACGGGGAATTACGGACAATGCGTTCCCCTACATGGAGGCGTTATTTTAGATATGACCCGAATGCACGAAATACTTTGGGTAAAACCGGGAATAGCACGCGTGCAAGCTGGAGTAAAGTTAGCAGCATTAGATAAACAAGCACGAGAAATCGGCTGGGAAATGCGAATGGTACCTTCTACATACCGCACGGCGACAATTGGTGGATTTATTGCAGGGGGTAGTGGGGGAATTGGATCGATACAGTACGGTTTTTTAGGAGACAGGGGTAATCTTCAAGCTGTAAGAGTTGTCACTTTAGAAGATGAACCACGAGTGATGGAATTGCGCGGTGATGACGTGCAAAAGGTAAACCATGCATGGGGCATTAATGGTATTATTACTGAGTTGGAAATTCCTTTGGGACCAGCGTATCCCTGGGTAGAAGTCATTGTCACATTTGATGACTTTATGCAAGCTGCGAGATTTGGTCATTCTTTGGCTGAGGCTGATGGAATGATTAAGAAAGAAATTGCTATTTTTGCAGCCCAAATTCCGCATTACTTTACTGCCATCAAACAGCATATCCCTGATGGTACCCATGCGGCTTTGTTAAACATTGCAGAATCCAGTTTTGAATTACTGCCAGGATTGGTAGGGCAATTTGGTGGTAAAATAACGTATCAAAAATTAGCACAAGATGTCGGCAAGGGTGTCAACTTAGGGGAGTTTACCTGGAATCACACGACATTACACGCTCGGACTGTGGATACTTCTATGACTTACTTGCAAAGTATATTCCCTGTCGATACGAATCTGCAAGTTGTCGAGCATATGTACCATCATTTTGGCGATGAGGTAACTATGCATTTAGAATTTGTTCGCCAACACGGTCATGTGGTTCCTGGTGCTTTGCAACTTGTCCGTTTTACAACAGAGGAACGACTTAACGAAATTATCCGCTATCACGAAGAGCAAGGAGTGTTTATTGCCAATCCCCACACATATATTATTGAGGACGGTGGGAGAAAAGCGATCGATCCAGAACAACTGAAGTTTAAGGAGATGGTCGATCCTCACGGGTTAATGAATCCCGGTAAGAGTAAAGTCCTAGTACAGCGGGCGCGTAAATAAGCCAAGTATTAGATAGCCAACACTTTACCCTTGTATGCCCACTTAAAAGGTTTAGCCATTGTTTTATTAAAATAGTCGATATAGCAATTCCCACTTTCGTGAGGTACAGAAAAAAGAATTAACCGCAGATGAACGCGGATAAACGCTGATAAATTTGTATCTCAGCAGGTTAGGAAACGCTATAAATCAACAGAGATTAAAATAGAAGAAGGCAGTATGGAAGAAAAAAAAGAAAGAACAATGCTCTCTCAAGAGGATTGGCAAGAATACAAAAAAATTACACAGAATGGGGAGCAAGCAAGCAACCGAGAGTTGTTAATTCAGTGGTATGACAAAAAGTATCAAATTTTTGAGGGTGGTACTTTTGCCGCCCAAAAATGTTGCGAACTTCTTTACTCAAATCTGATCGCCAGTGAGCATCTCCAAATCTTAGATGTAGGATGTGGTACTGGCGATCAAGCCCGTCTGTTTCAGAATCTTGGGGTACAAGAAGCTTCTTGGTACGGTATTGATATGTCGCAAGCTATGCTCGAATCTGCCAAAAGTAAAAAGCTCTATAAAGAACTGAGCAATTCAATTTTACCGGAAATTCCTTACCCCGATTGCCATTTTGATATTGTCATTAGTGCCGGAACATTATGTAGTCCAGGGAATGCACCCGTAGAAACTTTATCGGAAATGATTCGTGTCACTAAACCGAGTGGATTACTTTGTTTCTCTTATCGTTTGAATTGGTTTGAAAATGAAGAGAGTGGTTGGAAGAAAACTCATGAGCAACTGGTAAAAAAGGGATTAATGAAAGAATTGGTACGTCAAATTGATGCTTACATACCCAGTCAGAATATTAGTGGATTATATTTTGTTTGTCAAAAAGGACAGCTTTAGATGGGGTTCAGCCGTATTACATCAACAATACAAAGATGACGTTGAATCGCACGCTATGTATAAACCAGTAAGGCATTGATGGTAAGATAAAAATCCCGACTTCTGCGGAAGCTAAATTCTCTCAGTAAAAACTTGATTGTCTCGAAAAATATAGATTGTGGGTTTATGAGTAAATGTACTTTATTTGACAAAGTGTGGGACTCACACACTGTTGGTATACTTCCTTCAGGGCATACACAACTCTTTATTGGATTGCACTTAATTCATGAAGTGACTAGTCCTCAAGCTTTTGCTATGTTACGGGAACGGGGTCTAAAGCCACTCTTTCCAGAATTGACTGTCGCTACTGTGGATCATATTGTTCCCACTGACAATCAGGCACGTCCGTTTGCAGATAGCTTAGCAGAAGAAATGATGCGATCGCTAGAGCAAAATTGTCAAGAAAATGGGATAAAATTTTATAATATAGGTTCTGGAAGTCAGGGTATTGTTCACGTGATTGCTCCAGAGCTAGGATTAAGCCAACCGGGAATGACCATCGCTTGCGGAGATAGCCACACATCAAGTCATGGTGCATTTGGAGCGATCGCATTTGGAATTGGAACCAGCCAAGTTAGAGACGTTTTAGCATCTCAAACCTTAGCTCTATCAAAGCTGAAAGTGCGGAAAATTGAAGTTAACGGCACTTTAAAACCAGGTGTCTATGCCAAAGATGTCGTTCTCCACATCATCCGAACTCTTGGAGTCAAAGGCGGTGTAGGATATGCCTATGAGTATGCAGGCACAACCTTTGAGCAAATGAACATGGAAGAACGGATGACCGTTTGCAATATGTCCATTGAAGGTGGTGCTCGTTGCGGTTACGTCAATCCCGACCAAATCACCTACGATTATCTTAAGGATAGAGACTTTGCCCCCAAAGGAAAAGATTGGGATGAAGCCATTGCTTGGTGGAACTCCATCCGCAGCGATGCTGATGCAGAGTACGACGATGTCGTTGTCTTTGATGCTGCTGACATTCCCCCAACCGTTACCTGGGGTATTACACCGGGTCAAGGGATTGGAGTGAACGAACTCGTACCCAAGCCCGAAGAACTGCCAGAACAGGAAAGGTTTATTGCTGAAGAAGCTTACCATTATATGGATCTGATTCCAGGCGCACCCATCAAGGGGACTAAAGTTGATGTCTGCTTCATTGGAAGTTGCACCAACGGACGCATTAGCGATTTGCGAGAAGCGGCTAAAATTGCCAAAGGTCGTCAAGTTGCAGAGGGAGTAAAAGCCTTTGTTGTCCCAGGTTCGGAAAGGGTGAAGCAACAAGCTGAAGTTGAAGGACTCGATAAAATCTTTTTAGAAGCGGGATTTGAGTGGCGCGAACCCGGATGTTCAATGTGCCTTGCGATGAATCCCGACAAACTTCAGGGAAGACAGATGAGTGCATCTTCCTCCAATCGCAACTTCAAAGGAAGGCAAGGTTCTGCTTCCGGTCGGACTTTGTTAATGAGTCCTGCAATGGTTGCTACAGCAGCGATTAAAGGGGAAGTGTCTGACGTGCGGGAATTGTTGTCGTGAAAATAGGGAGTAGGGAGTAGGGAGTAGGGAATTGCCTCTATCTTTGCGCTCTTTGCGTCTTTGTGGTTCATTTAATTAAATAATCTTCGAGCGGGATAGGAGTCATCCAAAATCCCCTCATCCAAAATCTAAAATCCAAAATCCTCATTATGATTAGTGAAGTCAAATTTGTTTCAGGACGGGGAATTCCTTTAGTAGGAAATGATATCGACACAGATCGTATCATTCCCGCCAGATATTTAAGGTGCGTCACCTTTGATGGATTGGGAGAACACGTATTTACTGATGACCGTGCAGTATTAAAAGGACAACATTCTTTTGACCAGCCTCAGTACAAAGGAGCCAATATTTTAGTGGTTAACCGGAACTTTGGTTGTGGCTCATCACGAGAACACGCACCACAAGCGCTTTTTAAATGGGGCATTCAAGCAGTGGTTGGTGAAAGCTTTAGTGAAATCTTTTTTGGGAATTGTGTTGCCATAGGAATTCCCTGTGTGACCGTTGATACAGAGACTGCCAAGGAACTGCAAGAGAGGCTTGCTGCTAATTCTCAAGTCACCATCTCAGTGAATTTGGAAAGCTTGCAGGTTCAGTGTGGTGACTTTTCAGCTTCCATTTCAATAAATGACAGTACCAGAAATATGTTTCTATCTGGGAGTTGGGATGCTTGCGGTCAGTTAGTGGCTAACAGAGACCAAATTCGGGCAACTGCAACAAAACTGCCTTACACTGGGTGGCATGAGTCTGTTGCAAGTTAATGATTGACATTGACGGTTCTTATGGAGAAGGCGGAGGACAAATACTCCGTACTTCTCTTAGTTTATCTGCCATTACCGGTCATCCAATCCGGATAAATAACATTCGTGCTGGACGCGATAAGCCAGGGCTAGCCGCACAACACCTGACATCGGTTCGTGCTGCAGCAATAATTTGTCGTGCCAAAGTCCGGGGAGATGCGATGGGTTCCATGACTTTGGAGTTTATTCCTGGTAGTGCTGTACAAGTAGGAAATTATACTTTTGACGTGAGCGAAGCACGGCAGGGTGGTTCAGCAGGTGCTGTTGCTATGGTGTTACAAACTGTACTATTACCGTTGGTGCTTGCAAATGGCAATTCCCAAGTGATGCTGCGAGGTGGAACCCATGTCAATTACAGCCCCTCAATGACTTACATTCAAGAAGTGTATCTTCCAATACTGCATCGCATGGGTGTGCAAGTTGCGATGCAAATCAATGCTTGGGGATGGTATCCTCAAGGTGGTGGAGAAGTCGAATTGTCTGTGAGTAGCGGTAAGCCGGGTACGGCTTGCGCCAAAGGCGATAGCTGGGTACAGCTTGCGCTTCGCGATAAGCCGGGTACGGCTTGCGCTAAAAGCGATCGCAATCTGAATGGTATTAACTTATTAAAACGGGGCGACTTGCAACAAGTACGGGGTTTAGCAGTTGTGACCCAACTTCCCTCCCATATTCCCCAAAGAATGGCGAGTCGTGCTGAGAATATATTGCGTGAAGAACAATTGAAGGTAAAAGTACAGCCAATTCATGCAAAAGGTGTAGCACCAGGGGCTGGTTTGTTTCTGACTGCTGAGTATGAAAATAGTTTGGCTGGGTTCACCGGTTTGGGGCGTATTGGTTTGCCTGCAGAAAAAGTTGCTGAGGTAGCTTGTGAGGAATTTTTGAACTTTCATGAAACAGGCGCACCAGTGGATGAACATTTGGGAGATCAATTACTATTGCCAGCTGCTTTAGCATCAACCAGAAGTGAGTACCGAGTCGCTGTTGTTAGCAATCACTTAACGACGAATGCTTCTATTATTGAGCTATTTGGATTGGCAAAGGTAACAGTAGATGAAGAGGAGAAAAGAGTTGTTGTGGAACCGTTAGACAGGAAAAAATAATTAACCGCAGATGCACGCAGATGGACGCTGATAAATTTGTTTTGATTTTTGCTTGTTGGCATTCAAATATGTTTTGACAGAACGAGCTAAAGCTTTTGCCAAAATTGGAGGGACAGCATTTCCTATTTGGTTAAATTGACTATTTTCAAAACCTTGAAATTCAAACCAATCTGGAAAACTTTGAAGACGAGCACCTTCGCGAACTGTCAGTCTTCTTCGACGTCCATCGGGTAAGCGTATGCGTAACATATCACTCGTTGCGCCGCATAAATTACGACAAGTGACTGTTCTACTAGGGATATCTAGATGCACATCTCTGGGCTTTATACATTTAGATGCTATTTCGTATTTCTTAATATATTCATCCATGCTAGGAGTTAGAAATCTTGAATTATGCGGCACTGAATACGCTAATTCTCCTAAAGCATCACCGGCTGTATATTGTGAATTAAGATGAGTTTTTTCTGGCCATCTCCAACACCCTTTATGAGCAACACAAAAAAGACGTTCTCTTTTTTGTGGCACACCATAATCTACTGCGTTTAATATTTGCCATTCAACAGTATAATTAAGTTCTTGCAGAGCAAAAACAATTTCTTCAAAATACTCTTTATTACGAAATAGAATTCCTCGCACATTTTCAAATAACGCTAATTTTGGACGATAGCGTTGAACCGCAGAAATAAAAGTAGGGAAGCCGTCACGACTATCTTTTAAACCTAGTTGATGTCCACCTACACTAAAGGGCTGACAGGGAGGTCCGCCTATGATAACTGCTACACTATCAACTAGATCGGATAGAGGTGTTAGATTAACCTGATAACATAAACCATGTAGATTCTGCCTGTATGTCGTACAAGCATCTTCTAAAATTTCATAACCAATAGTTTTAAACCCCTCTGCTTCAAATCCTAAAGAAAGTCCACCACACCCAGCAAATAAATCAATGACTAAATGTTCTCTGCTTTCTGGTGGAGGTAGTCGTAGCTCTGTTTCAATAAAATCGAGGTAGGAAAGTTTGCTCTTCAATGTCTAACCCCAAAGGTCGGTCTTTAATTATAGCGGATACTACCGCAGGCTCCAGTTTCATGCAGGCGAAAAATAGTGAGTTTGGCTTCTGGATTAGTATATTGATTGCGAATTTGAGCGTTGCTGAATAACAGTATGAGTTACCCTCATCCCCAACCCTTCTCCCTTTGGGAGAAGGGAGTTGAACCACCATTCCGCACCCCTACTGTCACAATCGGTTTTCTCGAATTTTTACTAACGATAAAAGCTTTATTTTATACAAAGATGGGGAAATTATCGATGGCCATACCTACGGTAAGCAGCGAAGATCGCCAACCCCAAATCCTCAAACGTCCAAAATTCGTAGTGTGACAATGCGCGAGTGCGGAAGGTGGGTTGAATTCTTGTCCCCTCTCCCAAAGGGAGAGGGCTAGGGTGAGGGCAAATCTTGCGGGTTTAACTAGGATTCATACATTGATTCAGCAACGTCATCTCACACTCTATCCCCAGGACGCCATCCACCAAGCAAAGCTGCAACACCCAATGCAGCAAAGGTAACAGCACCCCACTTCAGAGGTGGATTCATATCTAACCAATCTAAGAAAGTTGGTATCGCCAATTGGTCAAAGTCCCCCTTTACTCTGTCATACTCAGGTACAGGTCCATAGAGATTATCTGGTGCATCTTCTGACTTTGGTTCGTTAGTACGCTGTCCTGCAAAACCAATCAGCGTCAGTATCGAATCTACAAGTTCAGGCGAAAGGCGCTGCAACACATCCAAGACTCTGCCAACATCTCCTGCGATAAAATCACGAGTGGGATGTTCGGCTGTGTAGAGAATAGCGTCGGAAACAATGCTGGGCTGGTAATATGGGGGTATCCCTGTTGGCTTAACTCCTAGCTTAGTGCGAACTTTGTTGTAATAAGGCGTGTTAATCACTGATGGTTTTATGGATGTCACGCTAATGGGCAATCCTTCGTGTTGCAACTCAACGCGTAGGGATTCTAAGAATCCTTCAACCCCATGCTTGGCTGCAGAGTAGGGGCTTTGCAGTGGTAAACTGCGGACGCCTTCCATTGAGGAAATATGAATTAATGCTCCTCTTCCCTCTTGTTTTAAATAAGGGAGTGCTGCCATCGCACCGTGTACTTGTCCCATTAAGGTAACGTCTATAACGCGTTGAAACTCTTCTGGTGCGATCTGGTCGAAGCGAGCAAGTACACCTGTTGCTGCAGCATGAACCCATGTATCTAGTCTTCCATAAAGTGCGACAGTTTTGTCTGCGCTCGCTTTAACTTGTTCAAAATCACTCACGTCAGCCACAACATATGCTGCTTGTCCACCAAAGCTTTGGATTTCTTCCACCAAAGACTTTAGCCCCGATTCGCTACGTGCAGCAACCATGACTTTTGCACCCCTTTGGGCAAACTTGAAAGCGGTTTCGCGTCCAATCCCACTAGAAGCACCGACGACAGCAACGACTTGTTGATTAATAGGTTTTAATTGCATAATTGTTATCACTACTCTTTCCCTCCCATGTAAAGCTTTGTGAAGCATTCATTCATCTTTCGCTAGAGTGACAGATGAGGGGGATATTGGGACTATCGTGATTAGACCAAACTTTGAACAAATGAGCATCCGGGAATTGAGAAACTACGTTTTACAGCATCGTAATGACTCTGAGGCGCTTCATGCGTTAGGACAACGGATTCACAAAGAAGGCAGACGGCTTAACTCGGTTGATGAGCTTGTGCAAATTATAGAAGAAAAACGGGCGCAAGGTGGAGAGCCGTAAAGGGAACTGGGCTGAGTCCCTTCCTGTAGTCCAACTGAAATTACACAACTATATATTTCCAATTGTTCCTTTCATATAAAGCTTTGTGAAGCTTTGATTCATCTTTCGCTAAAATAACTAAGGAGGAGGAAATTGGAAAAACGCCTAAGACCTAATGCCCAATGCCCGCTATATTGTTAGATGACAGCCGAGTATATCACTAAAACAGATCTCAAAGCAGCTCGTGGATGGACAGATGCAGCAATCAAGAAGTTTCTTGGTAGCGAGGATAAGAATTCTAAAAACCCCGTTTACCGGAGTGCATCGCCAGTTTGTTTGTATTTACTAGAACGAGTTGTAGAAGCTGAAGCTAGTGAAGAATTTGAGCATTGGAAAAAGCTTTCGGAAAAGCGGAGAGAGTCGGCAAAAAAAGCAGCCCAGACTCGTCAAGAAAGGGAAAGACAAAGACAGATTGAAGCTCAACAAAAAGCTTTAGAACTACACAAGCAACAGCAATTGTTTGGGGAAGCGATATCAGTGGTTAAGCTAAATATCCAGCAATTACCTCATAAGGAACTAGTTGTATTGGCTTGTGAAGAATGGAACAAAAATAATCCTGAAATCGCCAGTTCAAATGTTCAGACCAGAACGGAAATCACCCCATTCTCAAGATTTATTGAATCGATGAATGGTTTTGGTCGGAAAAAAATCCCCGCTCTCGTCGAGCAAGCTCAAGGCTATCTTGCTATGTATTACCAAAGCAGAGAGAGTGAAGATTCACAAGAAATGAGAAGAATAATTGTTGCACTCTACGCTCTCTGTGGTGAATGCGAGAGCTTACTCAACCATATGGGTTCCCAACATCCAATTCTCAAGCAAGCCCTAGATCTGAAAAGCTTAAACCACTTCAATCGCAAGACTAGCGACGAGGAATTAGCCAATTGGGTGAGCAATTTTATTGATGTGGTTGAAGGCGGTGTAGAGACATTAGTGGTTCAAGGAAGTGGGAAAATTATAAAAATTCAAAATTTGATAAATTCAACAATACTGAAAATTCACGAAGCCGAGATACAAACTTGTCAAGAAGAGTTGAATGCGATCGCAGAACACTTTCAAGAGTGGATTCCCAGTGCTGCTTTTCAAGTCAAGCAACGCTGTCACCAGTTACTCAAAGAGAAATATCCCTATTTTACAGCATAGGTTGCTTGAGAGGATCTTTCTTGCAGCCCATTGAGTTACTCTTATCTCGCTCGAAGTTTACCTAATTAAATGAACCGCAAAGACGCAAAGTCCGCAAAGAAAGAGGAGAAGAAGATCGGTAATCTTATGGCGGTTTGGGAGTAGGTTGATTGAAAAACGGGGAGGACTTCCATCCCACAAGATGGATAATGTATTAGACATCTGGTGAAATTAATTATGCATTACCCGAAAGTCTTGGTAGGGGCGCAAGGCCGCCGCGCCCCTACGTCTTTTCCACCAGATGTCTATTTCAGGTGTATACTAAAAATCTGTAACGATCGCCTTGAGTGTTGTAGCTAAGTCCTGAAAGCAACTGCCATAATCCTATCAATAGTAAGATGAGCCAACGCGAACAACTACAGAAATTGCTTGACCTCATAGACGAAAAAATCCTGTTTTTTCAGGAACAAACAATACTGGCGACAGATCCCAAGGCGATTTTCGCTCTAAACAAGCAGATTGAGAAAGACAAAGCTGAACGGAGCAAGATTGAGCAACAGATGAGCGATGTCGAGGCAAAAGCTTGTAGTGAGGCTTTATACGATGCTTTAATAAAACTAGGCTATCGAGAACAAGTGCGATCGTTTAAAAAATTCCAGCAAACCCCATCCATTAAAGCTTTTTTAATTCACGGGTATCCAGAATACGGACAGAGTTGGTTGCTGAATCGACTTATGACGCAACACATTCTTTTTGGTACATCGGGTAAAGCGATTCGCATCGAACTCGACCGACTGGGGCGCAAACGAGATATTGGTGCATTGTGGCGGGAACTCGGTCGTAGGGTGGGTTTGGAACAACATTCGCCAACGGAAATAGCCGAACGAGTTTTTCAGTGCTGGAAAACCCAGAATGTTATCCTTATCTTGCACTATGTAGATTGTATGCCAGAAGCATACTTACAAGAGTTACTTCAAGAGTTTTGGTTGCCATTAGCCAGTAAACCACGAAAGGAGGTATCTCAAGATCATCAGTTTCAGTTGCTGATGTTTTTGGTAGATTATGAGGGGCGTGTGGGATGTGGGAATACTATGTTTGTCGAACGGTTAGAACCAACTTGGGAACCTAGAATACCTATCAAATTACCCGCGCTCGCACCCTTTGGCGATCGCACCCTCACAGATTGGATTGAAACAGTGGAAACAGACAAAGAGTTTGATACACTACCTCTTATTAAAGAAATCAATAAATGGGACGATCCCGCTCAAGTGATTTTAGACAAAACTGAGAATGGAATTCCAGAATTAGTCTTCTCAGAAATCTGCAAGATGTGTGGCTGCAATTGGTATGAAGAGAAAGACAGATGGCTAAAACACTAACTGACAAACCTCTTGAGTATACAGGCAAAGTTCAGCCACGGGTGGGAGACAAAGATGCTACGGGTCAGGTCTTGTTTCCTTACTTACCAAATGAAGACCTAGTAGAAGCTGTTAACTTGGCAATCTACCTTGAAAGACCGCTCTTACTCAAGGGCGAACCGGGATGCGGGAAAACAAGGTTAGCTCGTGCTGTGGCGTATGAACTTGGTTTGCCCTTGGAAGCATGGTATATTAAATCCACAAGTCGCGCAAAAGATGGGCTTTATACTTATGATGCAGTCAATCGCTTGCGGGATGCTCAATTAGCAGCTGCAGGTCGTGTAATTAAAGAAGAAGATATTCCCCGGATTGACGACCCAAGCACTTATGTTAAATGGGGTCCCTTGGGACGTGCGTTTCAAAATGACCGACGAAGTGTCGTCTTAATAGATGAGATTGATAAAGCTGATATCGATTTTCCTAACGATTTATTATTAGAGCTTGACGAGCAACGGTTTATAGTTGAAGAAACAGGAGAAGAAGTACAAGCAAAAGCACCGCCTATCGTTTTTATTACCAGCAATGATGAAAAAGATTTACCGGATGCTTTTTTGAGAAGGTGTCTGTTTCACTATTTGGAGTTTCCTAATCTTCAAAGATTAATCAATATTATTAAAGCACTTTTTCCTGATTCATCACCCAAGTTAGTGGCTCAAGCCGTCACCCGCTTTTTATTACTGCGAGAGGAAATGCGAAAAGATAAAGGAGAAGCGAGCAAAAAAGTCAGTACGAGTGAATTGATTGACTGGTTCCGAGTTTTGCGTCGCTATCCGGAAGATGAGATTTTGGCAAAATTAGATGGTAAACTTCCCTTTGGTGGCGTGTTGCTGAAAAGTTGGGAAGACCATGTACGTTATTTGAGGCAAAAACGTGAACGTGAATGAATTGCCTCTTGTAGAATTGTTTAATAAGTTGCGGGAAGCTGGTTTGCCAATTGGGATTGACGAATATCAATCTGTTTTGCAAGCTATGCAAGCAGGTTTTGGGATTAGTGACAAAGCCAATTTGAAACGTTTGTGTCAAACTTTGTGGGTGAAATCCACTGAAGAACAGAGGATATTTGAGTATTACTTTGAACATCTCATGGGTAGCGAAACTCTCGTACCAGGTTCAGAAACATTAGTAAAGTCAATTGAAAAGCGTAAGATTGACCGCCTGATTGATTGTTTAGCTTTGATAGGTGCTTTTATTATCGGGGTTGGGATTATTAGTTCGGGTATTGGATTTTTCATGAACAAGAATCCAATTTCGATAATTAACAATCCAACAAGTCCAAGTTCCGCACCCACATCAACTACTAACCCAACTGAAACAAAAGAAGCAAATCCAAGCCCAACTCCAGTCGGAACGATTGCTCCAAAACCAAGCCAGGTAGATTGGAGTTCGATCGCCCAGATACTTTTGGGCGTGGGATTAGTATTCGTTACTGGGACAAGTTTGGCTGCTTTTACATATAGGTTTTATACATGGATAACTAAGTGGCTGCTTTCTAAACAAAAAGTTAGTAATGATAACAATTTTTCAAAAGCAACTCCAAGTGAACCTTCTTCCTTTGTTCTACCTACAACATTGACACAAGCAACAAAAGATGAAGTGCAAGTAGCTCAAGCAGTGCTACAGTCCACTAGCAGAAATGAGGAAATTTTTGAAAGTCACACTATTCTGACTAGTGAGTATTTTCCTATAACCGAGCGGCAAATGAAACAGATTTGGCGCTACTTACGCCGCCCGATACGTGAGGGAGCAGCGACAGAGTTGGATGTAGAAGCAACGGTTCATCAGATTGGACATAAAGGGTTATTGCTAGAACTTGTGTTAGTTCCCCGTCGGATCAACCGAGCAGAACTGCTATTACTCATAGATCAAGATGGCTCAATGGTACCTTTTCATGCACTGTCTCATCGGTTAGTCAAAACAGCACTGGGAGGAGGTCGTTTGGGCAGAGCAGGTATTTACTATTTTCACAATTGTCCCTTAAATTATCTTTATCACGATCCCAATCACTTGGAAGCAGAGTTAGTCAGTAATATCGTTACTTCTATTTCCGATCGATCTGCTGTGTTGATTTTTAGTGATGCTGGTGCTGCTCGTGGTGGTTATAGTAAGGAACGGTACGAACTAACTCAAGAATTTCTAGTTCAGTTGAAACAGCGAGTACGTTACATTGCTTGGCTAAATCCTATGCCAAAAAAGCGTTGGTTTGGTACAACAGCTAATGAGATAGCACATCTAGTTCCAATGTTTGAACTTACTCGCTCAGGTGTACAGGATGCTATTAGTGTGCTGCGTGGACGCTCAACGAACTTTAAGAGGCGGAAAAAATGAGTAAAGTAAGACCTGAAGTTGCTAAGCAACGCATTAAGTCTTTTGAAAAACGCTTCGGAAAAGGGCATTTGTATTTGGCGTATCATGCTGCTTTTCCTTTGTCACTCACACCAGATTTGCTATATCGGTTATGGGCTAACTTCCAGCGTGATATTCATGGTGAAGTTCTAGGTATTCCTTGGATAGCCGTAGCAGACATATTGCTTTCTAACCTATGTGATGAAGTTGGGTATGAGCTCTACGAGATAGATTTGGCAGTGCGAAATATGCTGCTAAGTCAATTGAAAGACGATGAAAAGTTTGGTCAGCAGCGAATTTATGAACTTTCGAACTTCTTACTTGTTTATGTACGACAGCAGCTTTTGAGTGACGAGCCTGATACTTATGACCTTGCTCAAGCTCAACGTTGGGTAGCCCTATCATATACGCAACCTAGCGAGGTAGCTCGTGAATTGGCATTAGCCTTCTCGCAGTTAGATGAGAAGGATACAGCAGAACTGGTACGAATGGAGTCATTAACAGAAACATTTGCCGAACCATTAGCTAAGTTCCAACCGTTACTGATTTATGCCCGTGCAATGGGAGACTTTGCCCGTGGTAATTTGAAAGATGCAACAGATCGACTGAGAGAAGTCCCTAAAAAAGGAAATGTTGTAGAGGTTGCTGGAGTAAATTTGCTTATTCCCAAACAGTTACAGAAAAAAGCTAAAAGACAATTAAACATTCATTGGCGTAGTCTAAGTACTACGTTCTTAACAAGTGTAGGCTTTACTATTCTTATAATGGTTTTACGTTTGTCTGGTTTTTTTCAACCATCGGAGCTTTTCTTTTTCGATCTGATGATGCGTAGCCAACCAGTTGAAGAGCAAGATGATAAATTATTAATTGTTAAAATGACTTCAGAAGATAGAAAGTACTATGCAAGACTTGAGTCTCCTAAAAATGGTAGGTCTTTAGCAGATAAATTTACTTATGAACTCCTAGATAGATTACTTAAATACAATCCACGAACTATAGGTATACATGACTATAGGCGTTATGCTAAATCAGAAGGAGGGTTAGAGAAGCTAATTAACTCCACACAAACAGATAAACGCTTAGTTTTTATTTGCGATTTTCCAGAGGTTTATGAAGAAAATGAAGGTTTAGATCCTCCTCCTGACGTTCCCATAGAACAAGTAGGATTAGGTAATGTTCTTAGTGATTCTGATAAAGTCATTCGCAGACAGATTATACGATGGCCAACGCCGTCAGATACACCATCTACAAAATCAACCGAGTGTAAGAATCGCAAACAAGAGTACATGGATTCTTTTAGCTTCCTTATAGCTCAAAAATACTTGTCTAAAGAAGAGAAAGAATATAAATATATTGGAGGAGATGATGGACTGTTTAAATCTGGTGAAACTATTCTACAACCACTAGATAATATTTCTCAAGGTGGATATAATTTCAGAAATTTAAATGCTTATCAAATTTTCTTGTATTACCGATATACACAAGATTCAGAAAATAAACGTTCTCTTAGTAGTATTGCTAAAACCCTGACTATTCGTGAAGTTTTGGAAAAGGGTGTAAAAGAAAAAGATATAAAAGACAAAATAGTTTTGATTGGTACACCAATTACTGGATTTGACAATACCTTCTCCACTCCCTTTTCTACTGGAGGAGCAGATTCACAAATACGGGGATTATTTATTGAAGCACAAATGATTAGTCAGCTTGTTAATGCAGCATTAGGTACTAGACCTCTATTAAAAGTTTGGAATATACAATACGATATCCTGTGGATTCTGTGTTGGTCACTGATTGGAGCTATAATATTTCAATTGTACACACAACCTCGAAAATTAATCTTAGCAGTGGGAATAAGTCTTTGTTGTCTCTACTTGATTTGTTTTGTTCTATTTATTTCTCCAATTAAGCGTTGGTTACCATTTGTACCTCCTGCTTTCAGCTTCTCAGGCGCTGGGCTAGTAGTTGTGTTGATTAAATTGAGTAGGGTGGAACAACAACCTGAGAAACTGTCGCTCGGCAAATCGCAATAGGACTTTGCACGATCGCATGAACGACAATATCGGTTTTCGGGTAGTCGTGACGGTGCTCAGTTCTCTTCTGTGTCAGAACTAATGAATGGTAATTCATTAGGCGATTAGCCCAAAAGGCATTGCAAGATTTGCGAGAAGGACGTTGCACTGAATTATAAAACGACGACATAAAAAAATTATATTATCAGCTTGTCAAGTCCAAAAGTTACTTTTTTGGGAAATATTGAGCAATGAAAGGTCTTGTCCTTTATAATTAACTTTTGAACCCAACTCGAATTTTTCATGTACTGTTTTATGTTGAAAGGTAAATTTTCATGAAAACAGATAGTATATTTTATCGCTTGTTTCAGGAATTTCCAAACATTTTCTTTGAACTGATTGGCGAACCATTAGAAGCAGCTAATGTATACAAGTTTTCATCAATAGAAGTTAAGCAAACAGCCTTTAGAATTGATGGTGTATTTCTTCCTAAACAAGAAGGTGACTATCCATTTTACTTTGTGGAAGTTCAATTTCAGGTAGACTTACAAATTTATGCTCGATTATTTGCAGAAATTTGTCTATACTTACGACAAAATCAACCAGTAAATAATTGGCGTGCCGTTGTAATATATCCAACTAGGAGTTTAGATACAGCAGATATAAAACACTATCATGAATTCTTTACCAGTCAACGTGTTAGCAGACTCTACCTTGAGGACTTAGGTGAAACCGGAACACTACCCATTAGCATTGCGACTGTCAAGTTAGTCATTGAAGATGAAGATACAGCAATTGAACAAGCAAGGAGTTTAATCAATAGAACCAAGCAAGAAATAAACCTAACACAACAACAGCAGCAGTTACTACAATTAATAGAGACTATCTTGGTCTACAAGTTTCCAAATATGAGTCGGAAGGAGATAGAGGAAATGTTTAAATTGAGTGATTTAAAGCAAACACGGGTTTATCAGGAAGCGTTTGACGAAGGTGTTCAGAAGGAAAGATTTAGAACAGTAAGCCTGTTGCTAAAATTAGGGCGGACTGTGGAAGAAGTGGCGCAGGAGCTAGAATTGAGTATAGAGGAAGTGCGGCGTGTAATAGAACAACAGACTTCTAATGAAGGTGAAGGTGTTAATTAAAGAAGAATTAAGCATCGCTTGTTTATTTGTCTTCTTCTCGCAGTGTTGCTAATTTTTGATCTGCCTCATGAGAGTTGTATGGTGACCATACATGATAAGTTTTACCAGGTTGCAGCGACAATATTTCTTCAACAGTTGCCATTTCTTGAACTAAAAAC
Organism: Scytonema hofmannii PCC 7110; assembly: GCF_000346485.2. Taxonomy (NCBI): domain Bacteria; kingdom Bacillati; phylum Cyanobacteriota; class Cyanophyceae; order Nostocales; family Scytonemataceae; genus Scytonema; species Scytonema hofmannii. The sequence goes on along the minus strand of NZ_KQ976354.1, from coordinate 5,420,123 downwards.
TGCATCACTTTCAGTTTGTCTGCGCGAGACAGCTTTTGCAAAGTGGGTAATAAGTCAGCTATGTTCATATGAATCTAAAGGATTGCGATCGCTCCCTTAATGTCCTGACAGTTCTTTACAACCCGCCCCTACGTTAAGTGGAACCTTCCAAAAGCTTACCTTACGCTGTTTGATTGGCTTCCAACCAGTTAAGTAAGTCCTCAATAGCTGTAAAATCTAACAAAGCTTCGCCAAGTGCTTCTAATTGGTTTGTTGAAAGGGTTTCAATGCTTTCTATCACCGATTGTGGTAACTCTCCTACCCGTCTTTGTAGTAGCCGTAAGATAATTAACTGTTCGCCTTCGAGCTTTCCTTCGAGCTTTCCTTCGAGCTTTCCTTCGAGCTTTCCTTCAAGCTTTCCTTCCACCTTTCCCCGTTCATAACCAATGCGCTCACCTGTGGTAATATAACTCATACTCCGCTCCTGTTCAAATTGCTTAAATTCTTCCCACAACTCTGCTTCCAATCCTTTTGGTAATATCATAACCCAATCAATAAATCTATATAAGTTACGAATATCTCTTTCTTTGAATCCTAAGTCATACAATCGTCGAATCAAGCTAAATTTCCAAGTTTTCCGTTCTCCTGGTTTTTTAGTTGTCTGTTGTGTCTTTAAATGTGCCATGACCACCGTTGCAAATGGGTTGTCGCTGGCTTCTAATTCTGTCCAACGGTTTTGGTAATCCAGAAGCTTGACGATTCCAAATTCAAAGTTTAGCTTGGTCTTGGGGTAGCTGTAACTATATTGGTTTGGTCGCCATGAGGGGTCGGAATCGCACAAAATCGCCAAACTGATGGCTGGTTGCGCAAATTTGTCAAAAATCCGCAAATTGTAAGAAAACATCCTTTGTGCAAAGTCGTCTTCCGATTTGGCTTGGACTTCTACGTGTATCAGCAACCACATTTCTTCTCCTTGAAGTTGCCAAACTTTGACTAATTTATCTACATATCGCCTACCTTGTTTTGCATCACGTGCGATTTGCTGAAATTCCTTATCTAGAAATTCGTGGGGACGTTCCCAGTTAATTAATACTGCTATTTCTGGAAAGAAAAATTGCATGGCTTGGGGAAAGTATGCTTCTAAAATTTCTTTCCACGGTGAATCATTATCGGCTCTTTTTCTTTTTGAGGTCATAATTCAATTGCTATACAGAACATCTATTCTAATAAAAAGTTCTCAGAAATTGTAATTTTAACTGGCATTTCCACAGGAAGCATTTTTGGTCAGTACGGGCGGGGACGCTCATACCACAAGAGCTACAATCTTTTCAAGAATCACAAGAGTCTCAAGAATCACAAAAGACCAAAAGAAAATTTGAAACTTTGTTTTCCGGTTAGTCCGCGAAGGCGGACTTTGTTTATATAGCCGCGAATTCTATTCGCCTCAATTATTTTATCTCCAGAGTACTAGGAGAGGGTAAGGCCATAAGATTCACAAGAGTACGGTGTGGTTCTAGACTTAGGACACTCCTGTAAAGAAAACTGGTATTTGTCCGTCTACAACGTTGTCCATTTGAACCGCAACCATACCCTCATCAAAAGCCCTTTGAAAAAGACTTTGACTCTTTAAACTCTCATACCCCAAACCATCATAAAACCCCTGAGCAAACACAATTGCTGCTCGATCTTCAATGGGCTGATTCATGCCAATAGTATAGTTAATATACTGACTAATCGCCCCTGCTGCTTTTTCTGAATAACAAGCATTGAGTAGTACACAGTTTACATATTCTGCGTGTAATTTAAACAATGCAGCCAACCCTTCTGCTGGTACGAGTTTGTGGTTCCCGCCATCATCCTCTAGCACCAAACTCCCATCCTCTGTCCCATGACCGCAAAAATGAACAATTTGAGGGCGTATTTCCGCGATCGCCCTGCGAATATCCTGAGGACGCACAGCAGTTCTGGTCTCCACTTCAAATAAATCTCGTTTTACCGCTCGTTCAATCGCTGCTCTAATTTCCCGAATCTCTTTATCTAACGGTAAATTATCAGGTTGCGGAATAGCTGCTAAAATCAATATTTTTTGATTTTTTCTTTGCGTTTCCGACTTGACTGGGGTAGGTAAAACTGGTTGCAGTTGCTGCTCAATTTCGTCTATGCGATCGCTCAACTCTTGAAGTTCCCGTTCCTCTTCTTGAATTTGCTGTTCGTACTGAAACTTACGTGATGGATCTGTTTCTACAATCAAAGCCTTTCGTATTCTTTCGATTTTCTCACTTTGAAGTCCGTGCAGTTTTTCGAGAGAATTTTTTTCTTGTGACCATCGACGCTTTTGATACTCTGTTACCATATCACTCATCCTTCCACAAAGCAATACCGCCTAGGTAGAATTTTGATCGCCTAATATCAAAGGTAATTGTGGTACGAAATCTATGTCTCCAAATACATCACGACCTTCAACAAAGGGGAATCTTTGAGAATTAAGCATCTCTTGTGTGTTTATCTTCTTCTAGCAGTGTAGCTAATTTTTGAGCTGCCTCATGAGAGTTGTATGGTGACCCTACATGATAAGTTTTACCAGGTTGCAGCGACAATATTTCTTCAACAGTTGCCATTTCTTGAACTAAAAACTGCATCACTTTCAGTTTGTCTGCGCGAGACAGCTTTTGCAAAGTGGGTAATAAGTCAGCTATGTTCATCTGAATCTAAAGGATTGCGATCGCTTCCTCTCATGTTCTCACAGTTCTTGACAATCTGCTGCTACATGAAGTGGAACCTTCCAAAAGCTTACCTTATGCTGTTTGATTTGCTGCCAACCAGTTCAGTAAGTCCTCAATCGCTCTAAAATCTAACAAACCCTCACCAAGTGTTTCTAATTGTTTTGTTGAAAGGGTTTGAATGCTTTCTATCACCGATTGTGGTAACTTTCCTACCCGTCTTTGTAATTGCCGTAGGATAAGTTTCTGTTCACCTTCAAGCTTTCCTTCAAGCTTTCCTTCAAGCTTTCCTTCAAGCTTTCCTTCCACCTTTCCCCGTTCATAACCAATGCGCTCACCTGTGGTAATATAACTCATACTCCGCTCCTGTTCAAATTGCTTAAATTCTTCCCACAACTCTGCTTCTAATCCTTTTGGTAATATCATAACCCAATCAATAAATCGATATAAGTTACGAATATCGCTTTCTTTCAATCCTAAGTCATACAATCGTCGCATCAAGCTAAATTTCCCACTTTTCCGTTCTCGAGGTTTTTTATTTGTCTGTTGTGTCTTTAAATGTGCCATGACCACTGTTGCAAATGGGTTGTCGCTGGCTTCTAATTCTGTCCAACGGTTTTGGTAATCCAGAAGCTTGACGATTCCAAATTCAAAGTTTAGCTTGGTCTTGGGGTAGCTGTAACTATATTGGTTTGGTCGCCATGAGGGGTCGGAATCGCACAAAATCGCCAAACTGATGGCTGGTTGCGCAAATTTGTCAAAAATCCGCAAATTGTAAGAAAACATCCTTTGTGCAAAGTCGTCTTCCGATTTGGCTTGGACTTCTACGTGTATCAGCAACCACATTTCTTCTCCTTGAAGTTGCCAAACTTTGACTAATTTATCTACATATCGCCTACCTTGTTTTGCATCACGTGCGATTTGCTGAAATTCCTTATCTAGAAATTCGTGGGGACGTTCCCAGTTAATTAATACTGCTATTTCTGGAAAGAAAAATTGCATGGCTTGGGGAAAGTATGCTTCTAAAATTTCTTTCCACGGTGAATCATTATCGGCTCTTTTTCTTTTTGAGGTCATAATTCAATTGCTATACAGAACATCTATTCTAATAAAAAGTTCTCAGAAATTGTAATTTTAACTGGCATTTCCACAGGAAGCATTTTTGGTCAGTACGGGCGGGGA